>CAZTWM010000030.1:0-10654 GCA_964617935.1 uncultured Thermoplasmatales archaeon
GTGTCGTTCACATAGGGATTTTCTGGAAGCCATGAAAAATTGGCAATGGGTGGAAGATTTTCTGAAATAATGATACTCTCATTTTCTATTGCCACATATATCCTCTCTGCCATGGAATTGCTTACGATGACATCTGTTATATTCAAACTGGTAATCCCTCTTTTCTGTGGGGAAAAGCTAATGATGGCTATGCATCCACTTCCACTCACATTCTCCAGAGGAGAAATCCATCCAACGATATTTATGGAGTCTGAAGAAACGGAAAAATTAATATTGATAGGTTTTCCACCAATGCTTCCATTTTCAATATCTTTAAAGGAAAGGATTGTTCCATCATATTTCAATGACATGTTTATGCTTCCAAAATTTGTTACATTCATTATCTCTATGCATGTATGTAAGGTATTGTTTTCCTCCTCCGTCCTCGTTCTTAGCAATGTTTTTGTTACCACTATATTCTTGCCCTTCCATTCTACAGGAATCTGGTCTCCATCTGAATTGCTCATGTTTCCATTTATGGAAATACTTGCATTTCCTTCCGAGAGAGCCAAAAATTTGAGTATGGCAAGGTAACCAGAGCCATTCACTCCGTTCAATTCCATGTGGCTTACGATTCTGCATTCTCCATTCTTTATGGAAAAATTTACAGGTATTTCTGTCCCATTTACACTTCCATTATAAACATTTTCCAGTTGCAAAATCGATGAATTATAAAATACGGAATAGTTGGCTGCATCAAAATCCTTCAAATCATAAATCATGATATTTACAAAAAAACTCTCGCCCAGACGAACCACTGAAGGAGCGGAAACATTGACCGCCGCCTCCTCCCCATTACAATTTATGGAAACAAGAAAAATTGCAATTATGGCGATGATGAATATCATGCCCCATTTCATTTTAATCTCCCAGTATTCTGGCTATGAGAGCATTTAGGTCTTCATATGTAATATTATTGTCCTTATTGACATCTGCAGGGCTGGGAAATTCTGGTATTTCATCCAGCCCATGAATTATTCTTTCAATTTTTGTTATATCCATGGCATTTATCTTCCCATCCATATTGGCATCCCCTCTTTCCATTACATGAATCTCCTTTTTAATGGTATAGGTGTTGCCATATATATCCTTCACAGTAAGATTTACCATATACGTGCCTGGAGAGTTGTATATATGGACTGCATTCCGCTCATGACTTACATTCCCATCACCAAACTCCCACAACCATTCTATTATCTCTCCCGAGGAAGAATCATTGAAGATGGTTTCTTCTCCAGCAAAAGATTTTGAATGGGTGAAATTTGCCTCTGTATAATTTATGGTTCGGAAATGGTAGATGGATGAGATGCTAACATTTTCCCCATCATATGCCTCAACATACCACGAATAGTCTTTTCCATATTCCAGGCTGACGGAGGCGGCGATGATGCCTCCATGTGTTGTTGTGGAATATTTCATCTCCCCATTTAAATAAAATTTCACCAAGAGTTCATCATTATCCTCGTCGGCAACACTTGCAATGAGTGAGGTGTTCACTCCCACCACCGAATTATTTTCTGGGGATATAATCGTTATGGAAGGCAGATGATTTTCCTCATGGGGGGTGGTGAAATTTTTTATCTCTCCATAGAAAATTCTTCCATTTGAACCAACTGCTATTGCCCTGTAGAAATATTTCGTTCCATCTTTCAATCCATTTACAGTTACATTCACTTCCCCTGTTTCATTTATTTTTTTAACGGGTGTGGTATATTTCATACCATTCCAGTATTCAAACCATATATAGCAGAAAACACTGTCCCCAAGAGAAGTCAGATTTGCTGAAAATGTTGCATTTCCGTTATTTATGGATGCGTTCAGAGTCTTTATGGAAGGGGCAGAGGGCAGTGAAAACATTGTGAAGGAAAAATTTGTGCCATATACTCTCCCCTTGCTATTTTCCACCACCGCTCTGTAGTAGTAGGTTTTATTCTCCTCCAGATTTTTAATAACTGCATCATACTCCCCTTCCTCCGTCATCTCCTTCTTTTCCGTTTCCATAATTGTTTCGTTGCCCTCCTCCCAGTACTGGAACCATACATGGCATGAATCATCTCCTCCCATATCCGTGAGATTCCCGTACAAAACAATTGCATACTCAATCCCTCCCGTTTTCACCTCGGGCATTGAAGCAGGCGTCGTAAATGTTTTATCATCTCCATAGGTTATGCCCTTATCATTTCTGGCTGCAAACCTGAAGTGATATGTCGTGCCAGGATGCAGCCCCTCGATTTTTACAGAAAATTCTCCTGTGGAAGAAAGGTTGGTTGATTCTGTGGCATATCCATAGGAGGTATTTTCTCCATATTCAAACCATACATGGCATGAATCATCTCCTCCCATATCGCTAAGCATTCCCTTCAAAATGGCTGAGGAACTGGTTACATTGGTGGCATCCAGAGTGGAAACAGATGGGAATATCATATGGGTTGTGAAGGTTTTATCTGCACCAGAAGAATTTCCTGCCGAATTCTTCGCCACCGCCCTGAAATGATATGTTGTATCTATGTTGAGATTGGAAATGGTATATGAAAATAAAGTGGAGGATGTCTTTGTGGAATGGGTTGTTTCATGGGCATACTCCCACCAGTGTTCATGGGCAACAGTGTCATAAACGAACCATATCTCACAATTTGCCGCCCCTGGCTCACTCAGATACCCATTCAGAGTGGCTGAATTGTAATTAACATCGGATGCCGCATAGGTGAAAATCTGTGGTGAAATGGCAGAGGTGTGAAATGTTTTATCCACCCCATAGGAAGTTTTTTTACTGTTTTTAGCCACCGCCCTGAAATGGTATGTTGTATCCGGAGATAGGGACGAGAGGGTGGCGGAGAAAGAGGTGGTGGAAGTTTTTGTTATATGGGATGTGGAATGTCCATATGACTTCGTTTTTCCATATTCAAACCATACCTGACAACTTGAGTCCCCTCCCAGATCTGTCAATTCCCCATTGAGTTTGGCTGATTTCCCTCCCACGTTTGTGGCACTTTTTGTGGAGACCGCAGGGCTTCCTATCAATGAAAAACTTATCTCCTTGGATGTTTCACTCACATCCAGAGTAAATGTTTTGCTATTTTCCTCATTATTATAAGAACATGAAACCTGTATGGAATCACCATCCTCACAATTGGGGAGATTGAACAAATCCGCCTGGTAATACCCTCCACTTTGTGTAGTAACTGTTATCTGTGTCCCCTTGGTTAAATCTTTCACCACCACAGACACGCCTGCTGGCAGGGCGTTGCCATCGGAGTTCTTTATGTATCCATATACTGGAAATGGCTGATCAAGGGCATTACTTCTCTCTATAAATCCTGTTATGCTGGCAAGCAGCATCAACACCACCAAAACACATCCCATTTTTTTCATTTTATCACCTCAATAATAAATTCGCCACCATTTGCGACTCTCAAAACAACACAATCTCCTGGAGATATAACAAAATCATAGGAAGGAGGGGAGACGCCAACGACATAGGTATCGAACGCTCCTTTGCTCGTATTCCATTTACTGACAACGCTTCCTGTGGGCATTATGTCGCCACCTATCACGGAAGCAAGAGAAGATGCATTGGTGGAATTTAAACAACTCCATACAACATGATTCACCACATTTTTTTCGTTTTTGAAAAGTTGAACAACCCTGTCATTCAGTTTAAATGCATCTTCCACAAAACTGCCATATGAGGATACTCTTAAAACAATCACATCATAGGGATGAATGGAAAAATCATAGGAAGGAGGGGAGACGCCAACGACATAGGTATCGAACGCTCCTTTGCTCGTATTCCATTTACTGACAACGCTTCCTGTGGGCATTATAGTGCTCCCAATCATGGAAGCAAGTTGAGAGGCTTTAGTTTCATTTCCAAGCCAGGGAATGTAGTTCACCACATTATTTTCATTTTTCACAATCTGCAAATATGTTCCCACCTTCACAATTTTTGAAATGCTGGCATTCATACTTCCGTTAAAAACGGTGAGTGTAACATTATAGAAATTACCCAGGGGATAGATATGAATTGGATTCTGCTGGCTGCTTGTTTTTCCATCACCAAAATTCCATTGCCAGGAGGAAGGGGCAGATGATAAATCCATGAAATGTATTTCCTCCCCTGAAACAGGGTTTTCTGGCTGCCATGAAAAGTTTGCCACCAGTTTTACACTTCCCACCATAATGGATTTTTTTATGAAATTCATTGCCCCATCATCATCTCTTACTGTTAAATTCACAACATATATCCCTTCTTTCTTATAAACATGGACTGGGTTTTCTTCATGGCTGATATTTCCATCTCCAAAATTCCATGTTCTATTTACAATCGAGCCGTCTGGGTCAATGGATAAATCCATGAAATTAACTGTGTCGTTCACATAGGGATTTTCTGGAAGCCATGAAAAATTGGCAATGGGTGGAAGATTAACCACCTGAATGCTCTCTGTTTTCACATCCACCTTTCCATCATCGTCTTTCACGATAAGCATTACAGTATATGTGCCATTATCTGAAAATTTATGAAAAACATTTTTTCCATATGCCTTTTCACCATCTCCAAAATCCCATGTGTAGTTTACTATAACACCATCCATGTCATGGGACAGGGAAGCATCAAAATTGATATTATCCGTATCGGAAGGAGAGGGAGGAGAGTATGTGAAATTTGCCACAGGAGGAAGATTTGAAATAACTATGGTATAAGAAATGGAGTTCTCTGCTCCATAGTCGTCCCTTACGGTAAGAGTAACATTATATGTCCCATCATCTCCATATTTATGCTGTGGATTTTTTTCATGGCTGATGTTTCCATCTCCAAAATTCCATGTGTAATTCACTATGACACCATCTGAATCATAAGATAAATCCGTGAAATTAACAATGTCCACATCTGATGGATTTTCTGGAAGCCATGAAAAGTTGACAACAGGAAAACTGGTTATGTTTAAATCATGTATGGCAGAGATTATGGAGTTATTGGAAATATCTTCTGCATATATGTAAAAATGATATCTTCCAGAATTTAGAGATAAGTTGGAATAAAATAGATCGCCCGATTCATTCATGCTGATGTTTAATGAAGTTCCACCAGATATATTCAAAAACACTTTTTTGATGCCTCTGTTATCTGTTACAAAACATGAAATGTTTACCATTCCAGGTTGTGAAAGCGTGGGATACGTTATGTTGGAAATTGAGGGAGGGATTGTGTCAGTGATGTTAAAGAAATGGAGGGATGATACATTATAATATCCATTCACATCTGTGGCGTTTATGTAAAACTGATGTTCTCCCATACTGAAGGTGGAATTGTAATAATACCATCCATTCCCCTTTGCATTTGTAATACCAGTCATGTTTATGGTGGCGTTATCAACAATCAATTTCACATTTTCAACAGCAACATTATCATAAGCATAGCATGATATATTTACAGGATAACCATATTGCTGTTCTTCAGGAAATGCCGTTATATTTTTTATATGGGGCGGCTCGGGCGGCGTGATGATGGTGAAATTCATAATGGCGGATTTATTGGTGTTGTTGCTTGTATCCATCGCCCATATGAAATAGTGGTAGATGCCATCGAGGTTGCAAAATTTGTTGTAGTAATATCTTTCCCCTGCCAGCATGGTATGGTTTTCATATGAGCCATTGGGAAGGGTTATGTTTACCCTTGCCTCCTTCACCTCCACATCGTCTCTTATATCACATGAGATGTTTATGTATTCATTTATCTCCTGCGGATTGGGATAGGATGTAATATTTGTTATTGCCGGCGGGTAAATGTCCCTCACCAAAATCTCTTTGGTTATACTGGAATTATCATAATCATTATCCCATACGGTTAGAATGATGCTGTATACCCCATCTCTTGTATATGTATGGGAAGGATTTTTATACTCTGCTGTTGAACCCTGTATTACTTTTCCATCTCCAAAATTCCATTTCCATATGCGAACGTCTCCATCGGGGTCATAGGAAGAGTCGTTGAAATGAACTGTTTCTCCAACTATGGGCTGTAAAGGGCTGAAGGAAAAGTTTGCCACTGGAAGAAGATTTATCACCACCACATTTTTTTCCATGGTGTCCCATGCTCCGTCATTGTCATATACTGTAAGGGTAACAGTATAACTACCATCATATGCATATCTATGTGTTACTTCCGTTCCATATGCTTTTTCTCCATCCCCAAAATCCCATGAGTAATTTACAATGTAGCCGCCAGTATCTGTATCATAACTGGAAGAACCATCAAATGTTATATCATCAAGTTCTGTTGGCTGTAAAGGGCTGAAGGAAAAGTTTGCCACTGGCTTGTATGCAATAACAAATTTTTTCACATCTGATTTAATGCTATTGTTGCTGGTATCCTTTGCCTGGACATAGTAGTAATATATGCCTTTTGTATAAAAAGATGTATTAAAATAGTAATAAGTTGTATTACCCACTCTACTCAAATTTGCCTCTAGATAGGTTCCATTTGGGGAGGATATGTTTATTAAAGCAATATCTAACTCTGTAGTACTGACAATCCTGCAAGAAATATTTACACTCCCATTGGGAATCTGTATTTGAGGGATAGCTTGAAGATGAAGAATACCAATACCGATATATTCATTTATTAATGGATATATATCCTTATTAATTTCAGTAGCAGGCTCAATTGAATACGGTGTATCACCAATTCCGTCTTTATTATTGTCGTATCCCTGATAGTTATCCCAGTAATTACCTTCATGTAAATCTGAATTATACCATATATTGTTATAACCGTTATCAAATGCACTAAGTCCATTATCCAAAAAATTGTTATGATATATTTGGTTATGATGGGAATACGCATCTATGGTTATCCCAGTATTTGTAGAGTTAGATATAATGTTCTCCCTGATTATATTGTATGCTGCCGATGACAGTTTTATTCCATAACATGCATTATCTATTTTACAGTGGTCTATAACAACGTTTTCCGTGCTATCCAAAAATATGCCCACACCAGTAGCAGCGATATTTTTTATACATACCCCAGATAATTCAACATCATCCGCCCTTATAATTATAGTATTCCCCGAGTTGCCACCATCTATAATAACACTCTCTCTTCCTTCACCTACTAATGTAATTTTTTTGTCGACGATAATGTTTTCATTATATACACCAGCATAAATGAATATAGTGTCTCCATTATTAGCGTCATTTATTGCATCCTGGATATGAAGAAAATCTCCTCCACCATTTATATCCACGTATATAATCTTAGCTCTACTTATATCTACCCTAAAACAGAATAGCAGAAGGACCAGAAGGATAGATATGCAAATAATTTTTCTTTTCATTTTTGATTAGTTCTTAGATATTAAGGGATGTATGTCTTCCTCTTGAGCATTTCCGTCAATTTCATATGGGATACTCCAATACCAGGGGTTACTCTGAGGTAACTGAGTTGCATTTGGATATATGTGATTATAGTTACCCCAGTAATTACCCTCTTTATCTTCTGAAGTAGGGTTATACCAACTATTACCACCTCCATTATCATATCCAAGACTTCTATCAATAGCAGTAATATTCACAAAATTGTTGGAGTATATCCTATTATTTTTGCATAGTGCCCCTTCTATATATGCCCCATATTGAGTGGGAGAATTAAGAATAAAAGTGTTTTCTGTAATTATGTTGTCAGTGGAAGATTTGTTTATATAAACTCCCCTAGTATTATTATCTATTTTATTACCATTGATCTCTATGTTTAATGACGAATATAGATACATCCCATAAGTGTTATTTGAAATAATGTTATTATTAAAATGATTGCTTGATGATGCCTTAATATACACCCCGTACGTATTATTGAAGATTCTATTTAATAAGTTATATCCAAAATAATTTGAATCAGATAAATTCAAAAATACTCCTATTGTATTATTCCATATTTGATTGCCACTGATCTTATATTGATCTCCCTCTGAAGATTGGTATAGATACATTCCGACTTCATTATCGTACATGGTATTGTTATCTATTCTATTTCCATTTGAGGAAAAGAGATAGATACCATATAGGGAATTGTTGTAAATGATATTGGAATCCAATGTGTTATCATCAGATATATTGCTACAAATGCCGTTTTCATTTTCGTATATGGTATTTTGAAGTATAGAATTTGTATTCGATGAATACAAATGAATTCCTCTCTTGTTGCCATATATTTCGTTTTGCTGAATAGAATTGGCATTTGAAGATAACAGATAAACTCCACATATCTCATTGCCAAATATTGTGTTATTTGTAATTTCATTATTTCCAGCTGTCGACGCCTTTGAATTTTCCAAGTATATACCATATTGAGTATTGTTATAAATTGTATTATCCTTAATTGTATTTTTTGAACCACCAGAGGATATAAGGTGAATCCCATTCGAATTATTCAAAATAATGTTTTTAGATATTGTAGCGGTATCCGAATTTTCAAGTAATACGCCATCTGTTGAATTTGTTATTGAATTATTGACAACTGTAGTGAAATAGGATGAAGAGATGTATACACCATAAAGACAATCATCAATGGTGGAATTCACAATCTCATTGTTATTACTTCCCTGAAGTACATATATTCCGTAATAGTCTGCACTAACCGTATTATTGAAAAGATTGTTATTGTCTGCAGAGGAAAGATATATGGCAATGCTTGGAGAAGAAATACTATTGAAGGAAACGTTGTTATAACTGCTGCTCTTAACATATACTCCATATGGGGTGCCCGTTATATCATTATATTTTATTTCATTTGATGCGGAAAATGATTGAGATGCTATTCCCCAGTTATCTATATTGTAAATTGTGTTGTTGAGTATGCTATTTTCATCCGACCTATCTGATAAGGTTATCCCATACTGGCAGTTGTAAATCGTATTTATTATTATGGAATTGTTCCCTCCTGAAGGATGAGAACCATCCAGAAAGATGGCATTTCCAGAGTCATTGATAACATTTTCAGAGATTCTTGTATCCATAACTGATTCAGCGTAGATTCCATAACTATTATTCCATATACTATTATTTATGATTTGATTGGAAATGGACGATGAAAGATACACGCCATATCTATTTCCGATGATGGTATTTCTATAAATCAAGTTGTTGTTTGCCCTGTCGGCTTTTACCCCCTCTGTATCTAAGCTTATTACTGTGTTATTATAAACAGTGAGATAGTTTGAATTGAATATTTCTATTCCCTCATTATCATTCCTTATTAAATTGGAATATATGTTTATACTGTTGGAATAATTGCACAATTTAATCCCTGTTCCCGTATTATTGGTTATATTATTACTATATATCTGATGGCTTGGAGATTGCTCCAGATAAATCCCATTTGAATTATTGAATACATTATTACTGGAGATGGAACCAGAATTTGATGAGTAAGCATACATTCCATTGCCATTGAGATATATGTTATTCTGTTGAATCGTTACATCATCAGATGAATCCAGATAAATTCCTGCCTCATTATTATTCCTTATATTATTGGATTCTATGGTTATTTTCGGAGAATTTTTTGCATATATTCCATAATCTCCTGAATAAATTGTGTTGCCCTCAATTTCTCCTTTTATACATCTTTCCATATACACATTGTAATTATTGTCAAAAATATTGTTAT
Source organism: uncultured Thermoplasmatales archaeon (assembly GCA_964617935.1). GTDB lineage: Archaea > Thermoplasmatota > E2 > UBA202 > JdFR-43 > JAGGZK01. The sequence continues at coordinate 9,707 of CAZTWM010000030.1, forward strand.
TATTTATGTTGAGATAGTTGGAACCATAGGCATATATTCCATAATTTGCATTTGAGATGTTGCAGTTTGTTATGGTGGTGGAAGATGAACCATCGAGATATATTCCTTTCTGGAGATTCCCCAATCCTTCTATTATAAGATTATTAAGAGTAACCCAGTCCACTCCTACTCTTACAGCATAATTTCCATTCGTTTTTATCTGAGGATATCCATTTCCTATATTCACGCCCAAAATATTTACACTCTTTATCACATTGAAAGAGGTATATGGAATGGCTGTTCCATTTACATATATTGTTCCTCCCACCATTACTCTGTCGATGGCATCCTGTACGTTGCCAACATGAGTATCATCATACCATGATTGGGGTTTGCTGTTATCAACATAAATTTTTGTTGGATAGCCAACCGCTTCCGCCATCCAGTTCACAACATTCAGTATATATCTCTCCCTGTCGGTGTCATTAATGTAGGGACTATTCAAATCAAATCCCAAAATTATGGAACGATTCTGCCCCCTTATGGAATCTATGGCAAAATTTCCAGAAATAGTGGATGTTGTTGTACCCTCGATTTTAACATTATCAAGATAATATCCATAACTTCTATATGCTGAGTTGGCAACCAATTTCCATTGGAGTTTTATAGTCCCTCCAACGTATGAGGAGATATCATATGTTTTGGTGGTCCAACTCTGCTGAGAACCCGTAAATGTATCCAGTGTATACCAGTTTCCACCATATCTAATTTGAAGAATAACCTTATCAACACCGTCGCCAAAGTTATACCAATCCTGAAACTCCAGGGTGGCACCGCTATAACCTGTTAAATCTATCGAAGGTGATTTAAGCCAGCAATTTGCATTATTCGCGTAATAACCATCTACATCCGTTCCGTATAACCAACTATAACGATAAGGTGGAGAGCTTGAATATTGCCAATCTCGTT
>CAZTWM010000031.1:0-10583 GCA_964617935.1 uncultured Thermoplasmatales archaeon
TTAAAAAATTTATGCAGGGGGTGGGATTTGAACCCACGAAGGCCTGCGCCACAAGGCCCTGAACCTTGCGCCGTTGACCGCTTGGCTACCCCTGCCCGAGTATGAAAAATGATTGTGGATTTAAAGATTATCTATATTTTTTGATGATTATTGCCGCAATGATAATGATGATGAACACTGCCATTCCCCCGGCAATTTTAGAAATGCTGTGCCCACTTTCCTTAGTGCTTTCCTTCTCCACTGTTTCAGCATCCAGGCAGTATATCTTTCCTCCTGCACTCAAAAAAGTTTTTCCGTTAAAGGCAATTATATTGGAAAGGGGGGTGGTTATGTAGTTATACGTTCCTTCAATTTCATACATGGGGGCGAAGCTGAACTCCACTTTTCCATTACTTTTATTTATTGCATACATCCTTCCATCTGTGGATGAGGCATAGACAAAATCTCCATATTCCTCCACATCATTGACGGAGGCGTTGCAGCTGAATATCCATACAACTTTTCCCTCATCATCCATGCAATAAACGTTTCCGTCATATCCTGCCGCATATACATTGCTCCCTTCTTCAACATCTGAAACCGCCCATCCCGTTTCATATTTCCATCTCAACTTCCCATTTTTGTTGAGGGAATAGATGCATCCGTCTGCGCTCCCTACCAATATGTGCTTTCCCACATCCACATCCAGAATCTGCCCATCTGCTGTAAAATTCCACCATGGTGAAATCAGTTTTTTGCCGGATATGATATAAAGGGCATTGTGGTATTCAATCCCATCGACCCTCCCTTCAAATACCCTTTCCTTTCCATAAACTCCTTCATCATCTGCTATATACACAACATCTCCTTCCTCAATGTCCTTTCCTCCCCTTCCACTCCACACCTGCTCCCCATCAAAGGAAAATGCATAGGATTTGCTGGAGGTGGCAACATACACCCTTTCCTTTCCCACTTCAACATCATTTATTTTTCCATCCATTTCCTTCTTCCACAAAATACTCCCATTTTCATTCATTGCATAGAGTGTATTTTTATAGGAAGCATAAAGATTTTTTCCATTGCTATAGAGTGTGGCATGCTCATGGTTCATTCCACCCATATCATAACTCCATATCATTCTCGCCTTTCTCCCTTTTCCCATGTTCCCCTTTTCATAATTTGGTTTAAAGTCATAGGGAACTCCATATATTTTGCTCCATCCTGCCGGGGGCACATCCCTCACTCCTTTAAGTTTGTAGAGGGAGGAGGTATTCCAGACATATGTCGGATTCCCCCAGAAAATCCACATGGAATTGTTGAAAATTAAATTTCCATCGGTGATTTTGCAATCTGTTGTGAAGTCTGTTATTGGAGGGGTTGACATTATCTTTTTCACCACATCCACATCTATCTTTCCATAATACCTTTTACCCAGTTCCTCAAACTTTATATCTCTCTCTGAGGGTGTATAAAAGAGGGTGTAATATTGATAACCCGTGACATTCAAAAGTAGATGGGCAAGGCGGAATATGGGTGCCTTCAGAACTTCATATCCTATAACTTCTCTTCTCACCTTAAAATCAAAGGGATTGTTGGCACTCCAGAGAAATCCATTGTTCTTTCTTATCACATTGTAATGATAGAGCCCGAATTCCAGAAGTGCTATTTCATTGGCTCTGGCATCTGCTATGAGCCACTGGGCATTCATAACTCCTGTATTTTCAGTGAGCAAATATTTGATTACATCATCTATACTATCTCCATACTGGATTGCCATCCTCGCTCTTATGGCTAAGGGCAAACCTTTAAGTTTATAAATACCCTGTATAAACGTTGTTTCTATCATTGCCAAGCCCACATCGTTCTGCCAGAAATCCTCATCACTCCATATGTATCCAGGAGAGGTTGCTATTATGAGGCGATGACCATTGCTTGGCTCTATGTCCAAGACAACATTCCATCTCTGGGCTATATAATAGGAATACCACCATCCCCCGCACCACACAGCATCGCTTATAACAATTTTCCCGTCTTTTGTGGCATTTCCAACGGCGGCAAAACCATTGCAGTGATGGATGGGATAAAAGGCGGATGCAAATTCACCCTCCTTTCCATTCAGGGAGGGGAAAACAACTGAAAGAGAATGAAATATGTCTTTAAGGAAATGAGTGCTTTTAGCGGGGTTAACCAGTATGCTCATGAGTTCATACATCTCATTTAATGTAAGAATATCCTCATAGTTTATTGGCTCACCATATATCTCCACGCCCCTGGCGCGGGCGCCATCTGCTATGCCCTTGATTTCCTCTCTGTATTCCTCGGGATAATAGGGCCAGAATATTTTCATGGAAAGTTTTTTGCACTCCTCCCACCATCTGCTCGCCAGTTCTTCATATTTTGTGGAATTTTCATCAATGGGAAGATATTTTATCATTACAGGACAATTATGGATAATGTTGCTCCATCTGTATATCATATCTGCTATCTCCGCATATAAAAGATATCCATGCTGATATCCCCTTTCATAGGGCTTTCCTTCAATATGAACATAAATTACACCCTGAATGTTGTATCTGCATGCATTCTCATAAACGTCATTGTTGTTCACCTCCAGAACATAATTTAATGGAGAGATAAAGGTAAACATGAGTAACAGGGAGAGTAATTTCATATTAATGCATACGGTGAATTTTTATAAATGTTGGGGATGGCGGAGGAGGGTTTTTATGAGATGTTCCACTTCCTCAGCATTTTTGAGTTGAAAGACATATTCCTCCCTTCCCTTTATTATCAGCCTTTTCCTCCATTTTCCGTATGAACTTACTTCCTGAACTTCTTTCAACTCCATGCTTATCACATTCTTTCCCAGAAGAGGCATGAATTTAATTCTCTGATTTGTTATGGAAAGAGTTCCGGCAACCTTTATGTAGCCTGCCTTCCTCACAGCCTTTCCTCTCCATAAAGTTATCTCCTTTCCTTCCACGTTAATAAGGAAAGAGGGAAATAAAAAATTTGGGTTATTTACTGTGGCGGAAGGAGTATCCCCCCATTATTATGAGGAATATGGAGAAAATAATCAGAACAGCAAAATCCAGGGCTATATTGAATTCATTGTATCCTATGGCAAAATATCTCATGGCATCAACCCCGTAGGTGAGGGGATTTATCCTTACAAGATATCCCAGCCAGGAGGGGAGTGTTGAAGTGGGATAGAATGCTCCACTGAGAAAAATCATTGGCTGTATCATGAACATCATTACCATCTGAAATCCTTCCATGCTTGTCAGCCTGCTTGCCACCATGAGTCCCAGGGAAACGAAGGCGATGGAAACTATCACCATTGTCAAAAACATGCCGGGAATTGATGATATGCCGGAAAATTTTACGCCCATGAGAAGTGCTATGGCTATTATTATCATCCCCTGCAAAATTGCCTGTGTCACCCCACCAAGCATTTTGCCCATGAGAATACTTTCTCTTTTTATTGGTGCCACAAGCATTTCTTTCAGGAAACCAAATTCTCTGTCAAAAACAGTTGTTATGCCCGAGATGGTGGCTGTGAAAACCATGGTCATCACCAGTATGCCAGGCGTTAAAAAAGAAAGGAAGTCACTGCTTCCAGAAAAGTTGAAGGTATTATTGAATGCACTTCCTATCACGCCCAGCCATAAGATGGGCATCATTATGGTTGTTATCAGCCTCACTTTCTGACGCCACAATCTTATCAGTTCCCTCAGATATATGGCATATACATCTTCAATCATCTTCTCAACCTTATCCTTATGTTTGCCATGCCATCCGGCGATTCTTCCCTATATGCCTTACCAGTGTATTTTATGAAAACATCTTCCAGAGAAGGCTCCTTATACATTACGCTGTAAATCTCTATATTTTTTGAAATGGAAAATATTTTTGGTATGACCTTCTCCGCCCCCTCCACATTCAGAATCACCTCCTCATCTATAATTCTGGCATTGAATCCATTCTTTTGGAGAATGTCAGCCATCTCCTTGCATCTATCACATCTTATCCTTATCACATCTCCTCCAAGGGAATCTTTTAAGGAGGAAGGCGTTCCTAACGCCACTATCTTCCCCTTATCTATTATGGCAACCCTGTCAGCCAGTTCATCAGCCTCCTCCATGTAATGGGTGGTGAGCATTACCGTCATTCCCTCCTCCCTTAACTTCTTTATGTAATCCCAGATATGCCTCCTTGTCTGCGGATCAAGTCCCAGGGTGGGTTCATCAAGAAATATTACCTTTGGTCTGTGCATCAGCCCGCGAGCAATCTCAAGGCGCCTTTTCATGCCTCCTGAAAATGTTCTCACCGCATCATTTTTCCTTTCTTTAAGTTCAACCATCTCAAGAACTTCATCTATCCTCTTGGCCCTCTCCTCCTTCCCCATATGATATAACCTTCCATGAATATCCAGATTTTCCCTTGCAGTAAGGCGGTCATCCAGGCTGGGATCCTGAAAAACAATGCCTATGCTTTCTCTTACCTTTGAAGCCTCTTCCACAACGTCATATCCATTAACCCTTGCATTTCCAGATGTTGGCTCCAGGAGGGTGGAGAGAATATTCATTATGGTGGTTTTCCCTGCTCCATTTGGACCAAGGAGGGCAAAAATTTCCCCATAGTCTATGGATAAACTTACATTATCAACAGCCACCAGATGGTCAAATTTTTTGATCAGATTTTTAATTTCTATTGCCTTCATTTTATCTCCCTGTAAATTTTTTCAATAACTTTCCTCGCCTCCTTTTCCTCCATATTTCCTATACGGAAAATTATTTTCACCAGCACCGGATATTTTCTGAATATTTCCCCATTAACAAAACATCTGAGTTCACGGTCATCGAATATTTCTGCAGTGGCAGCAAGATGTGAATACATCCTTCTATAAAATTCCTCTTTTATGGTATGAAGTTCTTCAATGAACTTTTTGCCCTTGGGGAGGATTGAATAAACAACTTTCCTTCCCTTCCTTTCTCCTTTTATCCACCCCTTCTCCTCCATTTTTCTCAGCAGAGGATATATGCTTCCCGCACTTGGCTTGTATCCCAGCATCTCTTCACATTCTTTCATCAAATCATAGCCACTCATTCCTCTCTTTGCCAGTTGCTTCAGTATAAATAATTTAAGTATTGCCTTCATATCTAAATCGATATATCTAAATCGATATATATAGTTTTTGCATCCCTCCTTTTAAATTAAAAATGGGCCCGCCGAGATTTGAACTCGGGTTACCAGCACCCCAAGCTGGAAGGATGCCAAGCTACCCCACGGGCCCCTGCCCAAATACGTTTAAAGTGAATAAAAAGTTTTTGCCTCCTCATTTTTTCCTTGCCTCCAGAAATGAATGCAATGCTTCCTTAGTTGTGTAATTTGCTTTAAACCCCGCCCTCTCCGCCTTCTCGCCGCTCGCCACCCAGGGCCATTTGATAAAATCCAGTATTTCTGGGGGAATGGAGAGGAAATGGAACTTCCATAAAAGAGTAAGGGAGGGATAAAGAATTCTGCCGGGCAGTGAGATGGCTTTTCTCCCGCTTTCCTCTATTATCTCCTTCCATCTCATTGTTCCCCTGCCAACAATGTTGTATATTCCATTTCCATTGAAAAGAAAATGCTCATACGCCCTGGCAATATCCTCTTCATGAATGAATTGCATTCTTGGATTTTCTCCATCAACCAAAGGAAGGAAAGGGAAATTGAGAAGTTTTGCATAAAAATGTTCCACAGTGGGCCCGAGAACAAGGCATGGGCGGAGAATAACCATGGAGATGTCAGGATTTCTCTCCATAAAGGCATTACACATCTTCTCCACTTCCACTTTATCCTTATTATAATAATATGTGAGATGTCCTCTTAGTGGGCTGTCTTCCTTCAAAAATTCTGGGTTGTCACGCCATGCCCCGTAAGCCATGGTGCTGCTCGTCATTATAATTTTATCAATTCCTGCATATTCTGCTGCTTCAAGAACATTTTTGGCACCTCCAACATTTATATCATGCATTTCTCTTTCATTATGTATTGGATTGAGAACAAAGGCGAGATGTATGAGGGCATCTATCCCCTTCTCTTTGAAAATCTCCCCCAGTTTTTTATTTCTCACATTCATCCTCCTGTAGTCCAGTTTTCTGAAATTATGGGAAAACTTTCTCCTGGAAATGCCAAATATGTAATCAACTTCCTCATTCTCTTCTAAACGCTGCACAATCTTTCTTCCAAAATATCCCGCCACGCCCGTTATTGCCAGTTTCACATGGCTGAAAGGAGAGGGAATTTATAAATTATATGCATCACATTTCTTCATATGTTTTGATATATCTTGCCGTCAGGTATATTCCTGTGAGAATCATGCATCCCCCTATTATGGTATAATAGGATGGCACCTGATGAATCCATGGTATTATGAAAGCAAGGAAGGAGGAGGAGATGGGCTCTCCAAGGAAGGAGACTGAAACAAGGTATGCGGGAACATATTTCAGAACCCAGTTATAAAGGGTGTGCCCGAATATGCCGGATACCAGAGCCATCAAAAATATTATTTCGTAATTTCTTCCTCCAACAGCCAGAGGGGAGGAAAAGAGGAGGCATAGAATCAGTAAAACCAGGGATGCCATGGCATAAACCATAAATGCATAGGGTATTGCATCAACCTTTCTCCTTATTCTTCTCCCGCTCAAAATGTAGATGCCTGCCGCCGCCCCTCCCAGTATGGCGAGTAAATTCCCTTCAAAGGTGGATTTTTCTATCCCATAATTTCCCGTTACAAGTATGATGAGCCCGAGAATGGAAATCAATATTCCGCCGACCTGAAGAGCATTCACCTTTTCCTTAAAGAGGTAGTGGGAGATGGGAGCCACCATTATGGGGTGGGCTGTAACAAGGATAACGGAACTGGCAACAGATGTTTTGTAAAGGGAGGAAATCCAGAAGGCGAAATGTAATGCTAAAACCACTCCAACACCGAATATATATGCAATGGATTTGAAGGAAAGGGAGGCGAAATGCTCCCTGCTTTTTTTCCTCAGTATTACTACTGGAAGGAGGAGGAGGGTGGTGAAAAGGAGGCGGTAAAAGGCAATGGAAAGAGGAGGGGCATCGCTTGAAAGAATGAATATGGCTGCAAAGGAGACCGATATAACGGAAATAAATAGGGAGATGGTATACTTCCTCATTCATGGTTAATGCAACATCCATTTTTTATTTTTGTGAAATTTTTACTGGACAAAACATGTTAAAAAAAAATTTAATAAACCTAAAAAGTTGTTTAAATAAATGATTTAAGAAGGAGGAAATTTTCCAACGATGATTGAAAAGGAAGAATACATAAAGAAACTCCATGAAAGATTGAAAAAATTCGTTGCCCCTGATCCAACTCCGGGAGAGGAAGCGTTGTATAAGCCCGTTGACATTTATAATGTTCCCAAAAAGGAGGCGGATGAATATAAATATAAATCAATAAAATATGCCTTCAAACATCATTATGAAAATAACTCCTTTTATCACGATTACTGTAAGGAAAATAATGTAACACCTGATGATATAAAAAGTATAGAGGATTTTCATAAAATTCCTTTGGTTCCTGATAAATTTTTTAAATCATATCCTGCGGGAAAAGAATTTGCCATGTGGCTCGCCACCCTTTTTACAGGGGAACTTCCAGATATAGTGATAGGGAAAAACGATGACCATGATGACATAATAAATAAATTCAATAAGGCAGGGCTTGTCGTTAGCTACAGCAGTGGGACAAGTGGGAAACATACGTTTATACCCCGTGATAAAAGAACGTTTAATGCTGCAGAATATGCCATAGCAAAATCTGCTGTCACAATGGTCTATCCCGAATGGGAATATGATTTTAATGGTTATCTTCTCATGCCCCATCCTTTCAAAACCAATGTTTTTGCTGGAAAGGTATGCGGGGTGTATTTTGACATTATAAAGGATGTGAAGGTGGCAATGGAAAGAGAGCTGTCGGCAGACTTAATACAGCAGGCTATGCAAACAAATTTAAAGGGCAGGGTAATAAGATATGCCATGCAGAGAGAGACCAGGAAAATAATAGATAGAATAATAAACTGGCTCAGGCATCATGATAAAAAGGGAGATAGGATATCATTTATAGGAGCACCCTTCCTCCTTTACTTTGTAATGGAAAAACTGGAAAAGGACGGAGAGTATTTTAATTTCGGAAAAAATGGAGCAGTAGTTACGGGAGGCGGGTGGAAGATTTATGAGGATAAGAGACTATCCACCGAGGAATTCAGGAAGAAGGTGGAGGAGATTCTGGGGATACCCCAGGAATTATGCCTTGATTTATATGGGATGGTAGAAGGTAATGGATGGATGGTTCAATGTCCTGAAGGGCATTACCTTCATGTTCCCAATACATATTATCATGTCAGGGTGATAGATGAGGATGGTGAGGACGTTGCCTATGGTGAAAAAGGAAGATTTGCATTCCTGGATGGACTGGCGGGCAGTTATCCAGGTTTTATAATCTCTGGAGACGAAGTGAGGATGTATGAGAAATGTCCCGTGTGCCATCGCTCCACCCCTGTGCTTGAACCAGAGGTAAAGAGGGCGAGGGGTAGTGAGATGAGGGGATGTGCGGAGGAGATGAGGCGAGTATTATCCATGGACATGGGTGGTAAGGATGCTTAGAGAATGGAAGGAGAAGGGATATATTCCTCCAAAAACAATGGTTCAGTTGTTCATAAAGGGAAGTTTTGAGTTGAGCAAGGTAATGCTCAAGAATTTCAATAAATTGAAGAAGGTGAGGGAGGAGCATGTTAAATATATCCCTCCAAAGAGAATGTACGAGATTCCTGAATACAAGCCAGGGATGAAGGTGGTGAAATCCAATGAAAAATATCTTCGCCCCACATTATTCTGCAATCCCCATGCTGAAGAAATAGTGGCTCTTGCCAACCATCTTGGGGCATTTGAAAAGGAGCCATATGAATATGCAAGGGATGTTTTTGAATTTGTCAAAAGAAAAATTATTTTGCAGATTGTCCCCATAGATGGGGTTGTTGCCACTCTCCGCAGGGGCTATGGCTCATGCATCCATAAAATTTCTCTTTTCATAGCCCTCTGCAGGGCGGCGGGAATAAAGGCAAGGTATAAGTTATATGCTTTGACAGTGATAGACCAGTGGTATGATACCTTCATCAACGTCGACCCCTTAATGAGGGAGTGGTATGATGCCATGGGCTATTTCATGCTCCATGGAGAAGGTGAGGCATATATAGATGGCAAGTGGATTGTGGCAGACGTTGGTCCCACTCCAGAAAGGCAGGTGGCAAGCGGCATTCCAATAACGAGATTTGGAGATGATTCCATAGGCTTATGGGCTGATGCCATACCTGGGGGGATAATGAGGACGGAGTCATTGCCCATTGGAATGGGACTGCTTTCAAAAATGATGATGAGTATTTCTCCAGGAAGTGTGGCAAGGATGAACAACAATGTTATCAACATGTATGAAAAGGGGAAGAAAATGCTGGAGGAAATGGGGGGCGAGGAGGAATACATGAAGAGGGCAAGCAAAGGATACAAACTGCCGAGCATGAAACTTGAGAGGAAAAACATAATTTTTGAATAATTCAATCAGAATACAATTTGAGAAGAAATGCTGAAATTTCTTCTGCTATTTCCTTCCAATCATCAAAAATCCAGTGGCATCCTTCCTTTAAAACAAATTCCGCATTGTATTTCTCTGCAATTTTCTTCACCATTCCTGAAGGAGATGCCCTGTCATTTTTTGTAGCTATAAAAAGAAGGGGTGATTTTATTTTTTTCTCATCCACAGCAATTTTTCCCATTGCCACCTCATAGGCGGGCAGGGGAGGGAATTTCTTCAAATATGGGTATATCTTTTTCACCTTTCCCTCATCAATACAGTTGGCAAGGAAATTTCTTGTAAATTTCACGTCTGGCTTGAAGGGTTTTTTTAAAATTATTTTGGGGAGAAATTTCATGGATTGGAAAATTATGGAAGAATTGCTGAATTTTATTCCTTTTGGAGGGGCAGGGCATAAGGCAACGCCTCCCTTTATTTTTTTCCTTTCCGCCACCTTTTGAACAATCAAACCACCCATAGAATGTCCTATTATGACATCTTCTTCTCCCACCATATTTTCTATCTTAGCCACATAATCCTCAAATCTTGTCCTTCTCAAATCCAGTCCTTCGTTTAAATCAGGAGCAATGCATTTAAACCCGCGATCCTCGAAATGTTCCACAAAATTTTTCCATATACTCCCATCGCACCACATCCCATGAACAAAGACGAGCATGATAATAAATGGAAGAGGAAATAAAAGGATAACTGAAAAAGGGAAATCATTCTTTCATTTCCTCCACTATTTTTCAACCATAGGTTTAGGAGAGATATATCACTTTTTATTTAGCCATACTTTTCTCTAAGTTCTTCCCTATGTTTTTCAATAATTTCTTTTACCCTCTTCATTGAGTTTTTCATTTTCACTCAAATATATTATGGTTTTACATTTTAGATGTTCTTAAAATTGTGGGATTCCCATAATAGAATCCCATCTCCTGTTTTTGATGTGTTCACGCGAGTC
>CAZTWM010000032.1:0-10495 GCA_964617935.1 uncultured Thermoplasmatales archaeon
TTCATTGGTGGCTTATTTCCCACGTATATCACATTTTCCTGTTCTTCTGCCATTTTTATCCCTCCGCATGGAAATATAAATGGGCAATATAAAATTATCGCATGACGCAATGATAGATGGGTTTAGGAAGCTACTGGAAGATGTTTAAAACCGTTACCTCCATGCTTTTTTCTGCCTTGTTTCCATCTCTGTCATATGCAATAACCTTCAGGGTATGTGTGTCATATAATGTGTCCTCATTCCACAACCACTTGTAAGGCTCGTTGGATATATTTTCCATCAAAATACCGTCAACATAAAATTCCACTCTGTCGATACCTGACTGTGTATCCGTGGCATTAACTTCCACCATTATCTTTCCTATAACAAACGTTTTTACGAAAGGGATGGAGAAATTTGATATATAAAGATAGTTTTCCATGGGTTTTATTATTTCCAGATATGGACTTTCAATATCTTTTGTTTTAAAATTCCATATATCTCCTTCCGTATACAACCCTGTTTCGTCATAGGCAACAACCTTCCAGTAATAGCGGGTGAATGGTTGCAATGAATGCAAAGAAAAATTGGTTTCCGTTATGTTATCTGCTATTTTACTCATATTTTCCCTATCTGTTCCAAAATAAATGGTATAATACACCTCATCTCCATCAGGATCTCCCCCTCTCCATGAGAGAACAGGGCTTATCTCTATTCCAGTGGAGTTATTGGGTGGATAAATGAGAGATGGTTTATAAGGCGGGTCACTCGAACCTATTTCTATGGAATGATATGCTGTTGAACTCCTTTCCCCTCTTTCATCTTCCGCCCTCACACTAATTATATATCTGCCAGTATTATACCATGTGTGCTCTACTGAGACACTCTTCCCTGAAGAATGAAAACCAGTGGTTGTAGATTTTCCATCCCCCCAGTTAATTATATATTTCACATTATCTCCATCATTATCAATGGATTTCACACTAAATGTTATCTTTTTATTCACCTTCCCCGATACAGGACCACTTATGGTGGGGGAAGAAGGAGGAGTATTTACTGTAACCTTTGCAGTGTCATATGCTTCCTGTCCATTCGCATCGGTGACTGTGAGGGTTGCAGTATATACACCTGCCTTGGAATAGGCATGTGTTGGATTTTGCTCATTACTTGTTGTCCCATCCCCGAAATCCCAGTGCCAAGTATATGGTGTTTTTCCTCCATAGGCAGAGCCATAGAATTGTATATTTTGATTTGGTCTTCCTTTGTAGGGACCATGTGCATCTGCCACCAGTGAAGCTTTATAGGTGAGATAATATGCTGCATCATCTATACGGTCGCTGCTTCCCGCTGGCTCGCCATAGCCTATTTTGAAATAGCCAGAGAGTCCTCCGCTTGCTCCCCAGCTATTTTTGCAAATCCAGTAGCCCCCATCATCATTGTAGCCCACAAGGACAACGGCATGATAACCACGAGATGATCCGTGGGTATGAACATATACTTCATTTTCCCATGCACTTGGATTATACCAGTACTCATCAAAATCTGTGTATACTTCATAGGTTACAATTAAGGGACCATAATTTACCAGATATTCTTTGATGTTGGATGTCCCCGTTACAGTCCCCCATGTATTCACGTGATAAGCCCTCTGTTGCCAGTCATCACAGGGTGAGCATGGAAGGTTTGCGCCATGAAAGGCATCTCCATAAGGAAAGCAGTTTTCATCTGCTACTCCAGAGTTTTTCATGTAATTAAGCGCAGTAGAAACATACATTCCACTATCACAGCTGCTTCCAGTACAGAAAAATACCTGCGCCTCCGACAGATCAATGCTCTGCCCTGTTTTCCATTTTATAATTGCTTCGAAGGCGCCATTGCAGGCGAATGCAACGCAAGAGCCACAATTTCCCTGGTTCTTAACTGAGGTCATTATTCCCTTACTCTTCCAATCCCATGAAGGAGGGGCTGTGAAGCCGATGGAATGGTTATCTGTGGGGGTAATATTCTCGGGTATGCATCCAAGGGGATGAACGGGTATGGAATAATTTCTCTCCTCCCCTATTCCAAAAATTGCCATGCCCGATGATACCATAACTCCTGCAATTATGGCAATCATCAACTTATGATTCTCATTCATCATTAAATAAATGAGGAGAAATATATTAAATTTTTGATAGCAAATTGATAGCAATTTATTTATGCAATAAAAATTAAAATCCTGCAGGGATAACATGCATGAAGATACTTGTCCATATATGCTGTGCTCCATGCTTTGCATATCCTCATAAAAGATTGTTGGAGGAAGGGCATGAGGTGACGGGCTACTGGTATAATCCAAACATTCATCCATACATGGAATACAGGGCAAGAATGGAATCATTACAAAAATATGCGGAGATTGAAGAAGTGGATGTGGTTTATGATAAATATGATTTCGTTGAATATCTTAAGATGCAGTTACAGAATGTGGAACGTCCTCAGAGATGTATAAATTGCTATTCCTATAGAATGGAAAGGGCGGCAAAATATGCCAAGGAAAACAAATTTGATGCCTTCACCACTACCTTGCTTGTCTCGCACCATCAATACCATGAAAAAATAAAAAGTGTCGGAGAGGAGATGGCTAAAAAATATGGTATCCCATTTTATTATGAAGATTTCAGGCAAGGTTATAGACAGGGGAAGGCGGTGGCTAAGGCATACAGTTTATACAGTCAGAAATATTGCGGTTGTTTGATAAGTGAATGGGAGAGATTTGGAGGGATGAAGAAAACAAAGGCTGAAAATCCTTTAAATAAGGTTTAAATAATCCTCCTTTTTAGCGGACTATGAACCCCTTCCTGAATCCAGTATTCTCGGCGAAAATATTGAAGCATTATCTTACCGATATAAACAGAGCATGGAGATTAAAACCCGAAGAAATTAAAAAATATCAGGATAGAGCATTGAGGAAAACCCTCAGATATGCATTTGAAGTGCCATTATATGCCAGAAAATACAGGGAGGCAAATGTTCGTTTAAATGATATTAAAGGAATAGATGATATCAAAAAATTACCCATGGTTACCAAGGAGGATTTGATAGAAGGATTTCCAGATGATGTGATTCCATCAAACTACAATAAAAAAAATGCCTATGTGGTGGGAACCTCTGGCTCCTCAGGCAGACCAATGCAGATGTTCAAGGATGTGGAATATATAATGATTGAAGCGATGGCAGGAGTGAGATTATTGAAGGCATATGGAATGAACTGGAGAAAATCAAGGATAACAAACATAGGAGATTTTTCAGTTCCAAAAACAACAGATGAGGAATGCTTAAAAAAGGGGCTCATGGGTAATCTTTCCCCTTTCTTTTCTTTCAGCAACTATCAGAATCTTTACACAGGGGAGGAGGTAAAGAGCCTCATGGAAAAAATGGATTCATTTAAGCCAGAACTTCTGATTGCCTATACAAGTGTTCTTGTTGGGCTTGCTTCCCTAAAAATGAAGGGAATGGGCAGAAACGTCAATCCAAAATATGTGGTTTCAAGTGGCGAAGTGCTGGATGAATACACAAGGAAGTATATAGAGGATGCATTTGGAGCCAAGGTTCTCAACTTATATGCCACCACTGAAGGGGGGACAGTAGCCTTTGAATGCACCCAGGGCAACCTCCATATAAACAGCGACTTTGTGCATGTGGAGATTCTCGACAAGGAAGGCAATGAAGTGGAGGAAAATGAATTTGGAAGCCTTGTCATAACCCGTCTCTTTCCGGGAGGGACGCCCATAGTGAGATATACAGGGTTGAATGATATTGCCTCAGTAAGCCATGAAAAATGTGGTTGTGGAATGAATACACCTCTCCTAAAAAATCTGGAAGGGAGGAAGAAGGATGCCATCATACTGCCAGATGGAAGAATATTTCCTCCTGCCACAGTTCCCATGCCGCTGGCGGAGGCGGCTGAGAAGTTTAAAACAAAGAAGATAAGAAGATTTCAGTTTGTTCAGAAAAAAATTGACGATATAGAAATAAAGGTGGAAATGGAGGAGGGGGCGGAGGAGATGGAAGAAAAACTTCTGGAGGAGATAAGGAAAAATTATGAAAGATTGTTTGGTGAGGGGGTGAGGGTAAATGTGTATAAGGTGGAGGAGGTGGAAAAGATAGATGGGCATACCAAGCCCATAGTTATTTCAAAACTGGACAGAAGTATAATAGAAAAAGCATTGCTCTAATTCTCCACAGATTTCCACACCTCCTCATCCTTCTCTGTTCTATAAAGGAGAATTTTCATTAGAGAAAAGCCCGCTTTGAGGAGGCGAATATCCATTCTGGAGAGGAATTTATAAATTTCTCCAGCCACATATGAAGGGCGAAGGTAGAATTTCTTGTATGCCAGATTTTTCCAGTGAAGTAATTCCTCCCTCTCAAAATTTCCCAGTCCTCTTTTTGAATCACTTTCCACCATATACTCATCCCTTGAAATTTTCCCCTCCTCCATTGCCTCCTCCCACAACTGGGAACCCGGCATGTAGCGAAGAATAAAAAACTCTGCCATGTCAAGGGGCAGAGAGCAGGCAAATTTTATTGTATTTTTTATCTCCTCCTCACTCTCAATGGGCGCACCCAATATGAAATTTCCTATGGTGAAAAATCCTGTTTTGTGGCTCAATTCAACAGCCCTTCTTATCTGCTGGAGGGTTATCTCCTTACGATAAAAATCCAGTATGTTTTGATTTCCCGATTCAAGCCCAAAGGATATCATTCTCACCCCAGCCTTCCACATCTTTTGATATATTTTTTCATCTGCTGAATCCACCCTTGCCCCATTTACCATCAGCGTTATCTCCATTTCCTTCTCCAGAATCATGTCCATTATCCTTTCCACTCTCTTCAGATTACTCATGAAATTGTCATCTGCCAAGATAATATTCCTGTATCCTTTATTATAAAGCATTTCAATTTCCTCCACAACATTCTCTGCACTTCTTATCCTGTAACTTCCCATGGAAAGAAGGCGGCGGCTGCAGAACCTGCATTTCCTGGGGCATCCTCTGCTTGTCAATACTGCCGTTGTTTTTCCCTCAAATAATTTAAAGCCATAGGAATAGCCATAGTCATATTTTTCCACCATTTCATGTGCGGGAAATGGAATCTCATCTATGTTCTTCACAAACTCCGCTTCTCTCCCAGAATGTATTTCTCCGTCTGATGAATAGTATATTCCTCTACCCTCATTAATTTTCATTTTTCCTTCCAGGATTTTGACAACATCCAGAACACTCCTTTCCCCTTCCCCCACCGCGATGATGTTGGCATTCATTTCCTTTAAAGATGCTTCAGGATAAAGAGTGGGATGTGGGCCTCCCATTATTATGGGGATGTCGTTATCAATTTCCCTTATTTTTTCCACCAGTTTTTTTGAATTATTGAGGGCAAAGGTGGGAACAGTTATCCCTATGGCGTTGGCTGAATTGATTTTGCTATGCAGTTTTTCAATGCCATTCTCCCCCCTCATGTCCATTACTTCCACTTCATGCTCTCCTTCCAGGAGAATGGAAGAAAGATACAGAATGCCGAGGGGAGGGGCATAGAGGAAAGATTTTTCCCCTCCTTCGATGGAAAAAGAATCTGTGGTGGGGTAAAGGAAAAGGAATTTCATACTCTCATTAAATGGATGTTTTTTAAAAATGTTTTGGATTTAAATTATGGGTTGAATAGAGATTACCCTGCCTGTTTTTCCCTGAGAATCTTCAAAGTTCATGTTAATGGAGGAATTCATAGAAAAAAATAACTATTCCATGCATGTATTATTCTGTTGAAATTCAGGAAATTCATGGATGAAAAAACAGGTGAGATGGTATTCATCATTCATGGCATCGTAGAGGTGAGAATGCCCGAAAAATTTTATGAAAGATATGCTTCCAGATACAGCGATGAGGAAATCATCTCTTTTTCTCCCCGCAAGGAAATATATAATGCCATAACGGGGCGCCGCCTTTATTATATTACTGAAGAGAACGGAATTCCTTTAATCGGACATACCGCCTTTGGCATTATAGACAGGGGGACAAATTTGCTGCAGGTTCGCCCCATTTCAGGATGTAATCTTAACTGCATTTTCTGTTCCGTTGATGAGGGAAAAAGCAGGACAAGAGTTACGGACTACATGGTTGATGTTGATTACATGATAAATGAATTTGAGGAAATTGCGGATTTCAAAAGGAGAAATTGCAGAAATGTTTCTATAGAGGCTCATATAGATGGGCAGGGAGAGCCATTTCTTTATCCCTATATAGAAAAGTTGATAGAAAAATTGCATCATATTGCTGATGTGGTATCCATTCAGACAAATGGAGTTTTGCTTGACAGGAGGAGGATAGAAAAACTGGAGAAATATCTTGACAGAATAAATCTCTCCATCCATTCCATGGATGAAAGAAGGGCAAAAATTCTGACAGGCATTTCCTCCTACAATTTAAAACATGTTCTGGAGATGGCTGAGGAGATTGCTTCCAGCAGTATAGATTTGCTCCTTGCCCCTGTGTGGGTGCCTGGCTATAATGATGGGGAGATGAAAAAAATAATAGATTTTGGAAAGAAAATAGGAGCGGGGAAGAAATGGAAGGCATTTGGAATCCAGAAATATGTTAAGTATAGGTTTGGAAGAAAGCCTGAGAATGTGAAGATAATGGATTTCAGAACATTTTACAAAAAACTGGAGGAAATGGGCGAAGGTCTCCGCCTCCATCCTCATGACTTTGGCATTATAAAGTGCAGAGGTCTGCCAAAGAAGTTCAGAGTTGGAGAGAGAGTGAAATTAAAAATAGAGATGCATGGGAGATTGAGGAAGGAGATGATAGGGGTGGCGAGGGGGAGGGTGATACAGGTAACGGATACTGAAAAGGGAATAGGGGACATGGTGGAAGCAAAAATCCTAAGGAACAGACATAACATATATGTTGCCAAGGAAGTTTAGCCAAGTAATAAATAGCATATCATTATAATTTTACATGGGAGCAAAGGAGTATGATTTGATAATAATAGGCACGGGTTCTGCCATGAATCTCATGGAGCCATTTTTCAGGAAAAATCCTGAGGCAAAGGTGGCGGTTATAGATAAAGATGAACCGGGCGGTATATGTTTAACCAGGGGATGCATACCTTCAAAGATTCTTCTTTACCCTGCAGATTTGATAAGGGAAATTGAAAGGGCAGATGAATTTGGGGTGGAGGTGGGCATCAAAAAATAAGGTTTGAGGAAATCATGGGATATATGAGGGAGCATGTGGATGAGGAGATAGAAATGATAAAACATGGGCTGGAGAATACATCTTTTATAGATTATTATCAGGATGTTGCTTCCTTTGTTGCTCCCTATACTCTCAAGGTTGGAGAAGAAATAATAAAATCCCGAACAATTTTTTATGCACGGGTTCAAAGCCTTTTATACCGCCCATAAAGGGAATAGAGAAGATTGACTATCATACCAGCGACACCATTCTTCATATTAAAGAGTTGCCAGAGAGCATTATAATAGTGGGAGGCGGTTACATAGCAGCAGAATATGGTCATTTCTTTTCGTCTATGGGAAGCAATGTGATTATAGTTGGGAGAAATCCACAATTTTTACCAAAGGAGGAGAGAGAAATCTCCTATTTAGCCAGAAAAGAAATGGAAAAACATGCCCAGGTATTCACCAATTATGAAGTAAAGGAGGCATGGCAGGATAACATGAAAAGGATTGTAGCAGTTAACAGGGAAACAGGGGAAAGAAAGGAGTTTGAGGCGGATGAAGTTCTCATTGCTGCTGGCAGGGCATCCAATAGCGATATTCTTCAGCCAGAGAGAGGGGGCATAGAAACTGATGAAAGGGGATGGATTAAGGTGGATGAATATTTGCAGACATCACAGCCAGGCATATGGGCGATGGGCGACGCCACTGGAAGGTATTTATTCAAACATGTTGCCAATTATGAAAGCCAGATTGTATATTATAATGCAATTCTCGGGAAGAAGGTAAAGGCTGATTATCATGCCGTCCCGCATGCAGTCTTTACATATCCTGAAATAGCAGGAGTTGGAATGGGGGAAAGAGAAGCCATAAAAAAATATGGAAAGGATGTCCTAATTGGCTTTTATAGATATGAGGACACGGGCAAAGGAGTGGCAATAAAGGCAAGGGATTATTTTGTAAAGATAATACTTGAAAGGAAGAATCTGAGAATACTGGGGGCACATATAATTGGACATCATGCCTCCATTCTCATACATGAAATAATAAACATGATGTATACGGTTGAGCAGACCCCCCGCCCCATATTTAATGCCATGTATATCCATCCTTCCATGAGCGAGGTTATACAGAGGGCAGTGAGCAATCTTTTAACTCTGGAGGAATATCACCATTTAATGAAAGAACATTATGGAATAATCCTGGATTAATCTCTTCTCTATCTGAAAACAATAACTGGACATTCATCCATGCATTTCATACAACCTATGCATGAATCATCTATCCATGCCCTTCCATCCTTAATGTATATCGCATCCTGGGGACATTTTGATATGCACACACCACATCCCACACAGTTTATCGCCCTGTAAATCACATCCTTCCTCAAATTTTCCTCCTTCCTGTCCCCCAGTATCCTCAAAAAATTTTCAACTCTCTTTTCGTTCCCCTTTATATCATATTTCCTCCTTTCCTCTATTTTATAATTCACGTTACTCCATTTAGGAGGGCGTCGCCACCTCCACAATCCGAGAGAAATCCATTCAGAAGGCAGATTATGCTTCCTGGAAAATTTTTTCAATTCATTCTCAAATTTATCCCAGTCTTCGTGCCTTTTTAACTCAAATTCCGCCATATCACTGGCGGGACAGAGCCAGCATCCTATTCGTCCAAAACCCTGTTCATAGAGAGGATTCCATCTTGCTTTTTTCATGAAAAGATAAATCCATATGTGGAGGGCTGTCCAGTTTTGAATTGGCGACGCAGCTATCTGCCCGCCAACCCATGGATTTTTCCATATTTTTCCATGCTCTGCCCTGTGCTGCGACTCATATCTTCTCTGTCCTATGAAGGATAGAACACCCCTGGGAAAATGTTTCTTTATGAGCATTGCCGCCACACCCAACTTGCATGTTTTACAGCACCATCTGTAATCACGGGCGGGAGGTCCAAAGAACTTTATTGCATCCCAGAATTTATTTCCTGCCTTTCCTTCCATGAGTTCCAGTCCATATTTATCGGCAACATCATGGACATGTTTTATTGTTTCATCAAATTCCAGACCTGTATTTAGGAAAAGAAGAGGGGCTTCAAAACCTGTTTCCAGCGTTAAAAGCAAAGTTGAGAGGCTATCCTTTCCTCCACTGAAAGAAACTGCATAGGGCATATCATATTTTTTTATCGTCTCTTCAATAAATTTTTTCTCCCCTCCCACCATGCTTTCAATAACTCCCTCATTTTCCTTTACAACATCCTTCCATGTTATTCTCCTCCCTTTCTCCATCTTTTCCGTCCCCCTCCACCTTATCTTGACAGCCATTCCTCTCCCTCCCTTCATGTTTTCTCCATCCATGCGTGCCATTCCCGTTGCCACCACTTCCATATCCTCATTTAAGACGACTACTTCATCCCCTGCCTTTATTTCACCATCCACATCCCTTACTCCAGGAGCCATCAGGTTGGATGTTTTTAGAATGTATGGGATGGCTCCATTGTCAGCAACCACATAATTCCTTTTTATCTCAATGAGAGAGGCGTACCAGGGGCGGGGCTGAAACTTGAATTTTTTTGTCCATATGTCATACACCAGATTTCCTGCCACCCTCCCATCTATTATCACCTCATCCTTTTTATCTATGGCAGGGGTTGGATTGAGAAGAACAACATCAGGCACATAAGAAGATCCAAATTGCTTTTCTATAACTCCAGAGATAAGATTTCTATCAAATTCGAATGCAACCCTCACATCGCCAGGAGGCGTTATCTTTACTTCCTCTACCTCTCCACCACAGGAACATTTCCTTTTCAGCAACGGGAGATTGCATTCCCTGCAATGATGCAATGCAAGTTTTCCGAGACGTATCACGCTTTTGAAGATGGATGGTATATAAATAATTGATGAAGGATATGAATTTCCATAGACCTCGAATTTTTGAGAAGATTTCCTTACTTTTACCAGATTGCCAATATATTCTCCTCATTTTTATCTGAAAATATATGGTATGGGCAAATTAGCTGGGTTTGTTTGTTGACTATGGGAGTGCCACATCCGCTCCAAGTATGTTTATTGTGGACAATCCTATACCCACCATGTCTACATAAAATGTCCATGTCCCACTTCCTCCCCATATGGGCTCAAATATGGGGGTGAAGTCGCTATTTCTGGAACAGAAAAATCTATTGAAGATATCCCAGGAAAGAGATTTTTTTGTTATTCCTTCCGGGGTGAGATACCTTGTATATGCTATGCCATTATTGGTTGGTGCATAAATAAATCCAATAAATGTGTTATTGATATAT
>CAZTWM010000033.1:0-10495 GCA_964617935.1 uncultured Thermoplasmatales archaeon
TGGAAAGGAATATGAAAAGGCTGGAAAAGAATCTGGAAATGTTGAGGATGAGTGCATAACCTTTATAAATTATCAGTGCAACAGGTATGAAAGGACTTCTCTAAACTCTATTCTTCCTTTTTCTCTCTTACAATCATAACGGGACAGGGTGCGTAATGCACCACCTTTTCTGAAACACTTCCAAGAAGTATTCTATCCAGTGCTGTTTTCCCCTTGCTACCCATCACAATCAAATCATTCTTTCTGGCAATCTTTATTATCTCTTCGTCAGGTATCCCTTCCACCATCTTTGTGGTTATCTTAACACCTGCCCTTTTGCCCATTTTTTCCACTTTATTTAGAACAAGCCTTCCCTCCCTTTTAATGAGGGAGAGTATATCTGGAGTCAAAATATCCTCTCCAGACGAATATCTTGTAAGAAATGGTGTATCCACGACATAGAGAGCAATCACTTCAACCCCCACATGTTTTGCAATATATATTGCCTTTCTCGCAGCCCTGTTTGCTTCTTCCGAACCATCTGTAGGAAGAATAATTCTTCCTATCTCTTTCTTAGCCATGTGTTTAATGGGGAAAGGAATTTAAATATTCTGCATCACAGTTCCTTCAAAATTTCTGTTTTTGTCATCCATACCCTGCTGAAAATATTTTCCTTTATAAGGCGATTGAGGAAATCTCTCGGGGGCACACACGCCTCAGGTGCATTAACTCCATGCATTTTTATTTCCCCCTTCGCCATCATTTCAGCACCAACTGCAACTGGAGTGGCGGTCGCCTCCCTCATTCTGGATACGCCTGAAAAAATGTATTCCATTTCCTCTCCATCTTTTTCACCATTCACCCTCACCATTACAGCTCCCCCTTCAGGTATATCAGGAAGATTGCTCATTTTTTTCACGGTTGAAGTAATGTAGGAAGCAAGAAAATCAAGAGGAGAAATATTCATTCCTTTAACATTGATGGGCTCAGGAGAAAGAAGTCCGGTTGATTGCAATTGGAGCAATATTTCCCTAAATTCCTGAGGGAAAAAGGTTCCCTTACAACTCACATTCCTTACTCCTCTTATGTATCTCGGAAGAGTTACAGTTTCAGGATGCCCGAAATAATAGACGGATGCCTCTCCAAATGGTTGTGGAAATTTCACCCATTCCTTTCCCTCCACAAGCCCCTTTGCCCTTCTGTATTCTCCTCCAGTGTAAACAGGTATCTCCCCCAGCCAGCAGTGGAGCATATGATATGGAATGGCCCCTCCTGCCTCTTCCTTTATGCCACGGGTGACATAAACAGTGATTTCATTCACAGATGAAAGCATGCTGGAGGCATGGGCTGCAATAACATTTGTTATTCCAGGGCTGGCACCCAAGCCCACTATACACGTCACCCCTTCCTTTTTTGCCTTCCCGTCCATTTCATCCAGAAGTTTTTGAGTGACATCATAATCATCGCATATGTCCACATAATCCACTCCATTGTTGATGGCGGTTTCAACAATTCCTGGAGCAAATTTATAGAAAGGACCAACACAGTTCACCACAACATCAGCATCTTTCATAACCCGAGATAAATCTTCTCTGCTTGTTGCATCCACTCCAAGGAACTCCACTCCGTCCATTTTTCTTTCCATATCCTTGCCCACTTCCTCATTTATATCCGCCACCTTCACCTCTGAAAAAATTTTTCCCTTGGAAAGAACACCAACTGCATAACTTCCCATTACTCCTGCTCCACCAAGAACAATAGCCTTCATTTTATCCAGCATAAATTGGAGAATAGAATAAAAACATTTTTGTGGAGGTTTTCAAAACTTTCTTAAATTGGTTCGTTATTCTTTTGTATGAAAAAGAGGGATGTACTTGCAATAATAGCAATAGTATTCTTCTTAATCTCACCTTCACTTGCATTTTATGTAGTGCCATCCATGAAACGTCTCCCATCAAATCTTGATGAATTCATATATTATAACGGAAGACTGGGCATTTTTAATGAGACAACAGTAAAAATGGATTATATAGATATACTCATAACAAGACATGTGAAAGCACTCAGAGAGGAAAATGGGGTGCTGATTGTCAGAGAGGATGTGAGTGTAAAGAATAAAGAAACCAATAAAGAACTGAAGGATTTCCATATGACAAAAATTTATGGAATAGACCCTCACACCACCGACAACATAGAAGGATATGGAGACATAGATAGAAGTGGCAAATGGATGTTCCCTGTGGGCGTGAAAAAGGGAGAAGAATACATGATCTGGAATACAGACCTGGATGATGCATATAAATATGGATACATAAAGCCGGAGGAGGCGCTGGCAAAGGCGAATTTCCTGGGAGAGGAAGAAAGAGGAGGAATTAAAACCTTCAAATATTATGGGGAGCAGAGTGATGTGTTTACAGGATATCTTCCCTCACTGCCAGAGGCAAAAATGTATTACAATGGATTCATATTTGCATGGGTGGAGCCAACAACAGGGAGCATAGTGGACATGCAGAAACATGCTGAGCAATATGCTGTTTTTCCTGATTTGCACAAACTGCCAAGCAACCTCAACATGAGTGTTTATCTATCAGGCAATGCAAAAATGCTCAATACAAGCAATGGAAAATATGAGAAATTCAACCTTACGGTATGCAATCACGCGAAGGTGGTGGAAAGCAAGGATGACTACTACGTGGTGGAAAATGATGTAACGGCAACCGATGAAAATGGGAAATTAATAAAGGATTTATGTTCCTATTCAGAAGATGCTGTAAATCCCTATACCATGGAATATATGGAAATGCTTAGCAACAAAAGAGGATTGATGACCTTTCCAATTGGTGTGGAGAAACATGATTATGTGCTGTGGGACTCCGACATAGGCAACACATCTGTTGCAAAATATGAAGGGGAGTATTATATTGGAGGGCTCAAAACCTATAAGTATGTGGTAAATGTAAGCAACCAGTATATTGGAAGGCAGAATATTGAAGGATTGAGTGATAGATATGCAGAACTCTATTATGATGGAACAACCACATATTTTGTTGAACCATCTTCAGGAAGCATTGCATATGTGGAGAAAAACGGCGTTATCTACGCCCTCTTCCCCAACCTCCGCACCATCCCAGAAAATTTTGCTGGAGAGGTGAAAATGGATGGGGATTTATGGGCTGTTTCCTTGGGAGGTAAAAGCATAGAAATGGTCAGGGATGTGAGTGTGGACAATGTTTACTGGGATGGGAATAAAAAGGTTCTTTTGATAAAGGATGAAACAAATACCTATGACAAAAAAACAGGAGAAAAAATAGATATGGCATGCACCACTGAGTATCATGGAGTGTATGCAGACACATCAGAAGAGGCAAGAAATTATGGAGATATGGAGAGGCAGGGGCTATACACATTCCCCCCGGGAACTGAAAAGAAAAACTATTTAATGTGGAATACGGAGATTAACGCACCCTCCATGGCAGAATTTGTAAGAGAAGAAGACCATGCAGGAATCCATACCTATCTTTTTGAAACAAAAGAAAATAGAATTGTTAGGGATACAACCCTTGGTCCACCATTAACTGTTAAATATACAACCACAACCTATTTCTGGGTTGAGCCCGAGACAGGGATTATAATAGACATGAAAAAAGATTCCGTCAAAAAAATAAATCCACTGGAAACTCTCCTGGGCGTAAGAGGATTTTTCTGGATGGATGTTTACAGGCTGACTCTCTCTTTCCCAGAAGAAACGGTTAAAGAAATGGTGGAAAGTGCAAAGAATATGATGGGATTGGTCAGCCTTTCAAATTCAAAGGTTCCAGCAATGGAAATAAATATTCATACAGAAAACATTATGGATGGATTGGAGAGTGCGAAACAGCAGAAAATGATGATTGAAAAACTTTCAGGTAAAAAGGTGAAGGTGATGGATTTAACCTACTGGACAACTGAAAAATCTGTTAAGGAAATAGCAGAGATGGCGGAACAATCCGCCTTTCTTCTCATGTTCATGCAGGTGATTGTGCCTGCCTTCCTGGTGGTGCTGGGGCTTATATTTATAGCAATATGGATTAGGAGGTAAAAATCATTTAAATCGAGGTCTCTGGCTTATTAACATGGGGAGAGAAAGTCCTCTCAAGGGGAAGTTTTTCATTTTTTCCTCCACCATTTCATTCAATTTTTCCAGTGTTATTTCCTTTTCCTGGCATTCAAATCTATATCTCGGTTTGAATATGCCTTTTCTCTCCTCCTCTCCATACACAATTATTATGGGCACCCATTCCTTCTCCGCCTCTCTTATCCTCTTTGAAACACTCATATCCCTGTCATCCACGTCCACCCTTGCATTTATTTTTTTGGCGAGAGAAATGCATTCCTTAACAAATTCCTCCTTTACTGGAATAAATCTCACCTGGGTGGGAGCAAGCCAGAATGGAAAATTTCCTTTATGCCCCCTTTCCATTTTTATTGCTTCCTTTTCCAGAATGGCACAGATATTACGTTCAACTCCTCCAGATATGGAAGCATGCAGGAGATATGGGTATTTTTTTTCATTATTTTCATCAATATATGTTATATCAAAGGAATATGGGTTTTCCACATCTATCTGGACGGTGGATAAAGCAAATGCCTTGCCGACGGTATCATTCATGTTAATCTCAAATTTCATGATGAAGTAGAAATATCTCCTGTCCCACATTTCCACCAGCACAGGTTTACCCCATTCCCTCACCAGTTCAACAGCAAATTCCCTGTTCCTTTCGAAGAAATCCCTCACAAATCTCATGGCAATCTCCCCCTCTATTTCTATAATCCTTGCCCATTCCACAGAAAGCATGAATTGCCTCCTGAACTCCTCCAAAGCCTGGCTTTCATCTTTACATATGGTATGCATATCCGGCATGGTGAAGGCTCTCAACCTTTTTATTCCCGTAACCTCCCCGTGTTGCTCTTTCCTGAAGGATTTTGCAATTTCAAGGAGGCGGAGGGGCAGGTGGCGATATGATATAACCATGTCGTGAGCCATTAAATACTGCCCAAAGCATGCGGCAAATCTGAGAAACATTTCTTTTCCCTTGTCCGCCTTCACCCTGTACTGGCGGGCTGGAAATTTCTTGACGTATTTGCTCAGAGCGGGATGATTCAAATCATACATTATGGGCGTTTCCACCTCCATTGCCCCTATATCAAGGCACATCTCCTCCACTTTCTCCTCAATCAATCTCTTAATCAAATATCCCTTGGGATACCATCTCATGTTTCCATAATCGGAGCCGGGTTCATAGTCGACAAGTTCATGTTCCTTCATTAATCTTACATGGGCAGGCTCACTGCTGGCAATTCTGCTTCCATGCGCCTCATATTCATAAAATTTTTTCAACTCTTCATGTCCTTTAAAATCAAATTTATCTGCCTCTATCAATTCACCCTCTGGTGTTAGGATATACCACTCGGATTTTATCTCCTCTTTTTCCTCCTCCTTTTTGCATTCCACATGCCTTGACAATTCGGAGAGAGGATGTCCTTTACAACTTATTTTGAATGCTTTATACCAACCAAAGGGGGAACGCTTTACATTGTAATCCTTCTTCAAATCCTCTTCAATATTTTTAAGCATCTCCACCGCTTTGGATGGGGGGGCGAGATTGCTGGAGAGATGAGCATAGGGGTAAAGCATTATGTTATCTGCATTCACCATTTCAGCAACATTCCTTATTTCCTCCACAGCCCTTCCATGCCATTCATCATCCTCCTCCACTGAAACGAAGGCAACAAGAACATCGTTCATGGAATCACTTTTCCTCTCAATCTCCTCCGCCCCCTCTATTGCCTTCTCCCTCGCTTCATATTCCATATGATCTGCATGGATGAAGAGAATCTTCATGGGAATAAAAGAGGAAGAATATAAAAACTATACTCCTATGAGAATACGGAGCAGGTCTCTCATCCCGGGGGATAAGCCGAGGAAGAGAATAAAGAATTTTATTGTATTTTTCAGATTCTCCTTCAAATCATCCACTGCATAGATTACACCAATAATAACAAGAAATTTTAACAGAGGGTATCCAATACCGTAAAAGTTCTTCATGAGAAAATCGGGAAGGGGATGTTTCTCCCCATAACTTATCTTCCATCCAAAGGGATTTATCACGGCAAAATAGGTTGTTATGCCATCCAGCATATGCCCAAAAATCAGCAGCAAATTCACCTTCTCCTTCAAAATTTTTATATTCAGAAATTTACCAGATGAAAATGTGGCTGTTGCTACCGCCAGAGCAATCAATGGCGATATTAAAATGATAAAATTGGGATGTCTATCTCCGATGGATAAAAGAAGAAGGCAAAGGGAAGAAAGGAGGGCAAGACTCCCAAATGAGAGGAGAGATGAATTGTAATCCATGTCGGATGAAATATAAATCCACAGGGAAAGGAGGGAAAAGATGACAAAGAAAAGAGGGTGTAACGTAGAAGATGAGGGAAAAGAGATGAGATAAAAAAGGATATAAAAAACATTTATTCCAAGGAATAAATAAGCAATTTTTTTCTTTTCTTTTAAGTAAATCCCACATAAAATGGAAATAACAAAAAGAATGCCTACCTGGATATAAATGAGGGGAGAAATAAAAAGGTATGAAAGGGGTTTTTCAAAAGCCCCCGCATCTTCCAGCACCCGCCCCACAGAGCCGTAAATTATGAAGGGCATTGAAGAAAACATGAATTTTAGGTTCACCACCACTCCAAACCTTTCAAAAAAGAGATAGATGAGATAGATGAATATCACCATAAAAATTCCATATACGATTTCAGATATCATGGAATAGCCTTCATGAGCCCACACTCCATTATGTTCAACGGGATGCCCTCTGGCGTCAGCCACAACGGGTCCTATAAAATATTTCCAGAGGAAATTATCATATATTTCATGAGGGAATATGGCAAGCAGTATTATGAAGAGGACTGCGACTGCTACGACAAGGGCAACATATCTCCATCTCATTAAAATGCAATGCTATGAAACATTTAAATTTTGCAATGGTATTGGTTTCAATGGATGTGGAGGAAATCCTCAGGAAGGTGAAAAATGGAGAAATAAGCGTGGAAGATGCTTTCGCAATACTAAAGGATTTACCCTTCATGGATATGGATTTTGCCAAAATAGATTTTCACAGGAGATTGAGGAGAGATATGGCGGAAGTGATATATGCCCCGGGCAAAAGCATTGAGCAGATAAAGAAAATAGCAGAAGAGATGGCGGAAAGGGAAAAGGTGTTCATAACGAAGGCAAATGAGGAGATATATCGCCACCTCCAGCACATGGAAAATTCCCGATATTACGAAAAATGTGGCATGATTGTAATAGGAGAGAAGGCGGAGAAAAGGAACGAAGGTTATATGGTGGTGGTGAGCGCGGGAAGTAGCGATGCACCTGTTGCTGAAGAGGCGGCGGTGACGGCAGAGGAGTTAGGCAACGAAGTGCATCGCATATACGATGTGGGTGCCGCCGGTTTCCACCGCATCATTCCATATAGGGAGGAGATTGAAAAGGCGAGGGTGGTGATAGTGGTGGCGGGCATGGACGGCGTTCTTCCCACTCTCGTCTCCAATTTTGCTTCTTCTATAATAATAGCAGTTCCCACAAGTATTGGATATGGCACCGGGCTTAATGGTGTTGCCGCCCTGATGGCAATGCTGAATAGTTGCTCACCTGGCATAGTGGTGGTGAACATAGACAATGGATTTGGAGCAGGAGTGGCTGCACATATGATTATGAGGTGGTGACAAAAGATGGATGGAGGAATGGCATTTCCTTCCATATTGTATGGATTTAAAACGTCCAAAATTTTATTCCTTTAAATGAAAGGCACACATAAAATTTTATAGCGGGTTTTAATTAATGATTGATGGAAGAAATTGAGAAGGCGGTGGAGGAAATTCTTGCCACTGTAAAGGCAGATAAAGAGAAGGTGATGGAAGATTTGAAGAAGTTTGTGGATTATGGCGTCCCCTTAGAGCAGGCAAAAGAGGCGGTGATGAGCAAATATGGAGAGGTGGTGAAGGAGAAAAAACTGAAGGATATAGAGGCGGGGGAACGCAATATATGCACCATCGGCAAAATAATAGCCATTGATGAGAGAGAGGTTGAGGTAAGAGGAGAAAGGAGAAAGATATATCGCGGTCTTTTGGGAGATGATACCGCCATATTGCCCTTCACTGCATGGAAGGATTTTGGATTGAATAAAGGAGATGTGATAAGAATAGAGAATGCTTCCAGCAGTGAATGGGAGGGACAACCCCGCCTGAGCCTCTCAGAATGGAGCGGGGTGGAGAAGGTTGATTATGATATTGAACTGGTGAAAAGGGCTCCCCAGAGATACAATTTGATGGATTTGAAACCTGGATTATCTAACGTGGAGGTGAGAGGAAAGATTCTTTCCATTGATGAGAGAGAGGTGAATATAGGAGGGGAAATAAGGAAAGTTTTTTCTGGCACAATGGCTGACGAGACAGCCAAAATCAGATTCACTGCATGGAAGGATTTCGGGCTACAGAAAGATGATGTCATAAAAATCAAAAACGCATATGTAAGAAAATGGAGAGGAGCGCCCCAATTAATATTTGATGAAAATTCCACAGTGGAAAAAATTGATGAGAAAATAGTGATGGAGGAAAGGGTAACGCCTTTATACAAAATAGTGGAGGCGGGGGGAGGAATAGATGTTTTGATGGAAGGAGTTATACTGGATGTAAGAGATGATTCCGGCATAATATTCAGATGCCCTGAATGTAACAGGAAGTTGAGGGATGGTATATGCGAGGAGCATGGAGAGGTGGAGGGAAAGGCGGATTTGAGGATAAGGGCTTTGCTGGACGATGGCACGGGAGCTGTGGAGGTGATATTCAACAGAGAAATTTCGGAAAAACTTCTGGGAAAAGGTATGGAGGATTACATGGAAGTAGCAGAGGAGGCAATGGATTATTCAATAGTTCATGAAGATATTATTGATAAAATTGTTACAAAACCAGTGAGGGTGAAGGGGGATTCGCTATCAAGTGATTTTATAGTTACCATATTTGCCAGAGACGCCCAAATCATAAAAATAGATAAGGAAAAAGAAATGGAGGAGTTGATGATGCAACTGGAGGGATTGCAATGAGGGAGCCTGCATGGAGAATTTTTGCAGCAGAATATAACGAGGCAAATCATGTAATTGAAAGCAAGGGAGAAAAAAAGCCAAGATATGTCCTCACTCCTCTGGGAGCAAAGGTGAATCGACTTTTCATAATAGGTGTGCTTACTGATGTGGAGGAAATAGGGGCAGAAGGGATAAGAAGAAGGGCAAGAATTTCAGACCCAACGGGCATACATGTTGTTTATGCAGAAGCCTTTGAGCCCGAAGTGGCGAGCATACTGGCTGATATGGAAGTGCCGAGTTTCATAGCAGTGGTGGGAAAGGCAAGGATATATGAGCCAGAGGAAGGAATGCTCTATGTTTCTGCAAGGGCTGAAATGGCGAAAAGAAGTGACGAAGAATCGAGAGATTACTGGATTATGGAAACATGCCGCAGCACATTGATGAGAATAAATGCAATGAAGGATGCCATGTCAATGAATTCGCCAACAGCCAAGCAGTTAAGGGAACTTGGCTATCCCCCCATGGTGGCGGAGGGAGTGAGTGAGGCATTGAAAGTTTATGAAGATGTTGACATGGAGCACTATGAAATGATGGTGAGGGAAGCAATATCTTTCATAACCACAGGAAAAAAGGAGGTGAGAAAGGGGTATGAGGAAGAGCAGGAAAAACTTCTGAAAATAATAGCAGAGATGCAGGGCGAGGATGGCGCCATATGGGATGAGGTTATTGAAGAGGCAACAAAGCAGGGGATGGAGAGAAGCGTTGTGGAGGAAGTGATGGTTATTCTGCTGGAAAAAGGGCGGATATACGAGCCACAACTCGGAAAAATAAAGATGGTATAGTTAAATCATTTTACTTACCACTCCCAGACAGGAATTGTATATGATGTCTATTCTCTCCTTATATTTTTCAATTACTTCCATGTTCTCCGAACCAGGCTGAAACCATATTACCCTGGCATTTACCTCAATGGCTTCTTTGACTATCTCCTCCACAAAATTTGGATTTCTGAAAACGTCTACTATGTCTATGCTCTCCTTTATTTCCTTCATGGATGACAACACAATCTTTCCAAGAATTTCCTCTCCAGCATATTTGGGATTGACAAGAAAGAGATTGTAGCGATTCATTATCTGCTCTGCTATTTCATAACTTGCCCTTTCTTTATTTTTGGAAATCCCCACAACTGCAACATTTCTTGCCTGCCTCGCCACTTCCAGAATCTTTTCTGGCTCTGTAATAAGCATGGTGGTATATGAAAAGGAGTTTTTATTTTTATTGGATTGGATACCACACCAACAATTCATTCTTGTTTATCCAGCACAAAACATTTCAGAAGATATAAAAACACTGCCACATTTAATCAAAATGACAGGATTTCATGC
>CAZTWM010000034.1:0-10324 GCA_964617935.1 uncultured Thermoplasmatales archaeon
TTACCATATAATGAAAACAAAGAAGGATGGGCTATTTCATACTCTCTCCCAAGCATTATCGGAGTAGATTTTTTAATACATCATAATCTTTCTCTTTATTTCAATCCTTCAAAGCAAATAGCATGGCTTGAGAAAGAGGAATAATCACAACTCAACCCCAAATTTCCTCTATAACTTCTCAAATTTCTCATCCTTAAATAGCGGATCATCTTTCTCATATCCTTTTTCAACTTTTTATTACTTTCTCTGGCGTTGCCTCATTCTTTAATAAAACTTCAATAAATCGAAAGTAAATATTTCTTTTTTTCTTCGAAAATTCTTGCCTGTTCCTCTATGATTTCCTCCGCCTCTGTAATGTCCATGTCTCTGGTTTTCATGGCGTAACTAACAAATCTCCCAAGCCATAAACTTTCCAGTGCATTCAGGACATTCTTTTTCTCTCTTTCATCCTTTAAATTTTTGTAATGAGCAGCAAAATTATACACCACCTCGCTCCATATTTCTCCATCAAATTTTTCAATATTATTTTCTATAATGGAAAGTTTTTTCATGAGTTCTTTTGGCAGCAAATATTCAATGATGGCTTTTGAACGCGAAAAATCTCTGTAAAAGTAATCCATCATTTTTTCAAGGTTTATCTTTACGGGCAGTGGTCTTTTTCCATGGAAAGGGGGCAGATGCGTTCTGGAAGAGTTAATTCCATTTCCTCTCCAGAAATTTTCATAGTATTTTGCCATTTCAAACATGCTTCCTGTAACCTGCTTGAACATGGGGATGAGCAAATCCTCCGGCTCCATATATCTGGTGGTGGATTCATGAATCTTTATGGAGAAAAGTCCCTCCATTATTTTCATTCTGTTGGCTGCTGCAGAAGTAACAATAAAAATATCAATTCCAAAATCTAAAGGGAAGAGGGGATGTTCCATCAGCATTTTGTAAAGTCTTTTTGAAAGACTATACTCTCCTGCTATCGGCTGGCGGATGTCTATACCGTATAATGCACGGGTGAAGGGATAGACAAGGTTGTTGGTTATCACACCATCATATTTGTCTCTGATATAGTAAGGCACCACCAGATCAGTTCTTCCATACAGCACGGGAGCTGCAAATTCATAAATCCATTCTGGCTTTATACTGAGCAAGTCCCCATCCAGTAAAATAACCATCTTTGCATTCATAATATTTGCTGCTTGAAAAATTGTTTTTATACCCGCTCCTTTGCCCTTCTTTACCATATCTTCCGTCACAACTTTTTTGATGCCATTGTTAACCTGAAATAAATTTGCCAGTTCCACTGTCCTATCTGAAGAAAATCCATCACTCACCACAATTACATTTTCATAATCCGGAAAATACCTGTGCAACCCTTCATTAACCGCATTCAAAACGTGGAGTATTGTTGTTTCAACATTTTTGCAGAGTATCCCCACAACTATATCAGCCTCCCCGATTTCCCCAATTTTAGTTTCCATCTTTGACAAAGATGCAATATCATTCATTCTCTTCCACCACGATATCGAATAACTCATCCCTGATTTTCCTCTTTGCGGACATTGTTCTCAACCAGTCAGGTATTCTCATCCCCGATGGCTTTTTTAAATATTCCATTCCCGCATCAAGTATATGCTTGCTGAAATTTTCCATCATTGTCTCCTCCATATGCCTGTCATATTTTAGAGAATTGAATACGGCATCTGCATGATACTGCCTTATGCAGTCCTGTGCCGCCCTCTGATATATTACGCTCAGTGAGGTGAGAAATGCCTCCGATACCTGGATGTGGTCCTCCTCTATTAAAACTCGCAGCAGTGTCTTAAATATGTCCCTCACCATTCTTATTAGCCCTCTCTCCTTCCCCCCAACTTTCTGATGCTTGTGTTCATACATGCCCAGATCAACCTGGCAGATTCTTTTTCTCGCCACATTTCTGTATATCTCCGCCAGAATCCCTATTTCAATCCCCCAGTCGCCGGGCATGTCAACATCTATTGCGACATCTCTTGTCATTGCAAACTCTCCTGCCAGTGGATATCTGAAACCTCTCAAAAAATTGAGAAAATCTGGCTCATATCCTATTTCGTCAGCAAGTGCCTTTAGGAGAGGATGTAAAAATAGGCGGAACACCCTGCCATACATGGTTTTTGTTTCCATATTTATTCTGGCATAATACCCCTTGCTAAATTTAAAGTCCAGTTTTGGCTCCAGTATGGGAAAAAGTAATTTCGCAGGTATTAATTCATCATATGTTTTTATGTCTGCATCATGAAAGGCTATTGCATATGAACGAAGGGTGGCTATCCCCATGGCAATCCATACATCTCTTCCCTTTCCTCTGTATTTAACCACATTTATTCCCTCTTCTTCCAGTTCTCCCAGTAGTTCTGTTATTCTGGGACCATTGCACCATACTACATAGTGCTTATTGTTCAATCTGGAAAAAAATTTTTTTACCTTGGAGAATTCCTCCTCACTTTTTGCTGAAAGAGGAATGATTATATCTGCAAAATCGCATTTATTAAGTCCTCTGAGAATGTTTTCAATGGCATCATTTTTTAACTCACTGTAAAGCATGGGCATTATTATGGAAACCTTTCTTTCCTCAGAAATTTCCCTTATTTTATTTATGAGTTCCTCCCTGTCAATACATATCTCATGGAGAGTTGTTACCTCCTCCTGCTTAATGTCCATGCTCATCACCACCGTTTATATATTTTAATATTTCCATTAAATTTTCCACCACAATATCCGCCTCCCTTATGACCTCTTCATCATTCCCTATCGCCACCCCGAGCCCCGCTTCCCTTAACATGCATATATCGATTTTTCCATCTCCAACAGCTATTGCTTCATTGACTTTTATACCCATTTTTTTGCATAAGGTAAGGAGCACATCTCTTTTGCATATGGAATGAATTTTGCATCCATCAAATCTCTTTTTCAGATTTTTATTATGTAAAATTATTTCCCCTGTTATATGCCCATTTTTAATAATAAGGTTGTTCGCAAACGCATAATCCATATTCAATCTTTTTTTTAAATCATCTGCCGCCATTTGATAACTATTGGTAACTATAGCAGTTTTTATTCCCTTCCTTTTCAACTCCTTTATCACATAACCTGCATTCTCTCTGAGGGGTATTTTCCTGAATATTTCCATAAACTCTTCTTTCTCCATACATTTTAAAAGTTTGGCTATCTCCACGGTTTTTTCATATGAGGATTTTTTCGAATCCATTATTTCCTTCAATTCTCTTTCCAAACCCCTCTCCTCTGCAATTCTGAATATTGTCCTTTCTTTAAGGAGGGTGCCATCCATGTCAAATAATGCGAGTTTGTACGCCATGTTATCCTTTTTTGTTCCCCACAGCAGAATCTATGAACCCATAAAAAAGAGGGGCGGGCTTCAGTGGACGGGACTTAAATTCAGGATGGAACTGGGATGCAATGAAGTATGGATGGTCCGGAAGTTCAAGAATTTCCATTCTTATTTTATCCTCCGCTATACCAGAAAAAACCAGCCCATTTTTTTCCAGTGCGTCGATATAATCAGGATTTACCTCATAGCGATGGCGATGCCTTTCATATATTTCTCTCTTTCTGTAAAGTTTATGGGCAAGCGTCCCCTCTTTTATTAGAATGGGCTGCGATCCTAGTCTCATCGTTCCCCCCATTTCCTTCACTCCATATTGCTCCGGGAGTATCATTATGATGGGATGTTTTGTATCATCTTTTACTTCCATCGAATGGCATTCTAAGCCAAGAACATTTCTTCCATATTCCACAACTGCAAGTTGAAATCCAAAGCATATTCCCAGGAATGGTATCCTGTTTTTCCTTGCATGTTCTATTGTTTTTATTTTGCCCTCCACCCCCCTTGCTCCAAAACCTCCCGGAACCAAAATTGCATCAACATCCCCAATTTTTTTCCCTTCTTCAATGGTCTCCGCCTCAATCCATACCACTTCAGGCTTTGCATCCAGTTCTGCGGAAGCATGGCGAAATGCTTCCAGTATGCTTATATATGAATCCCCCAAGGCGGTATATTTTCCAACCATTGCTATTTTTATTTTATTTCTTCCATTTTTTGCATTCTCCACAAATTTCTTCCATTTTTCAAGATTAGACTCCCTGTATTTCATGGAGAGTTTTCTGAGTATATGTTTTGTTATTCCCTGTTTTTCCAGGATTAGAGGAACTTCATATATGCATTCCACATCGGGAGAGGAAAAGACGGCATCTGATGGAACATTACAGAATAAAGAAATCTTTTCTTTTACAGATTTTTCCAGGGGTTTCGGAGAGCGTGCCACTATTATGTCAGGAGAGATTCCTATCGCCCTCAATTCCTTCACACTGTGCTGTGTTGGCTTCGTCTTCTGTTCACCCACCACCTTTAATATTGGCACAAGCGTGGTATGGATGAATACGACATTGCTTTCTCCTTCTTCAAGATGGAGCTGTCTCACTGCTTCAAGGAATGGCATGGATTCAATGTCTCCAACGGTCCCTCCTATCTCAACCACACATATATCTGCCCCGCTTTCATCCGCCACCCTCCTTATCCATTCCTTTATTTCATTTGTTATGTGGGGGACAATCTGCACCGTTTTGCCCAAGTAATCGCCTCTTCTCTCCTTTTCAATGACATTTTTGTAAACCCTCCCTGTGGTTATGTTGTTATCTCTGGTTAAATTAATGTCCAGAAATCTTTCATAATTACCTAAATCCAAATCCACTTCCCCTCCATCATCCAGAACAAATACCTCTCCATGCTGGAATGGGTTCATGGTTCCGGCGTCACAGTTAAGATATGGGTCTATCTTTATTGCCGTTATTTTATACCCCTTGCTTTTGAGGAGAAAACCGATGGAAGAAGTTACTATTCCCTTTCCAAGCCCAGATAAAACCCCTCCTGTCACCACTATATATTTTGGCATAAATATAATAGAAAAGGCGTTAAAAGAATTAACGGTTTATTTCATTTATCCCTTCAATGCTCTCTTCGGCAAGCAGGAGGCAGGAGAGGAAATCATTGAGGGTGTGAAGCAGGGAAAGAAAATTTTCCGAATTTGCCCTTGCCTTTATCACGCTTCCCTCTGCTTTACTCTCCATATATCCTTCATTGTCCACCCTCAGTGCTTCATTTATTATCTCCGCCTTTTTTGGTGTTCCACAATCTATCTCCAGTATGCAACTAATTTCCATATTTCTCATATACTTCCTTAAGGCGTTCAGCCATTTTTTCAATGGCATATTCCTCCACAAACTTTTTTGCCCTTTTTATAACCCCTTTATCACCCATTGCCTCCATTATCTTATGTGCGAATTCCAGGGCATCATATGGATTTGTGAGATAGCCATTCTCTCCATCCTTTATAAAATCAGGTATTGCCTTTGCTCTTGCACCCACAACAGGCACGCCAGCCGCCATGGCTTCCAGAGCCACCAGCCCCTGGGTTTCATAGGTGGAAGGAAATGCAAATACATCTGCAGCCCTGTAATAGTCCAGGAGTTCATTTTCCTCCACAAAACCTGTGAAGATGAAATGGGGGGCGAGGTTCATTTTCCTCACCATTTCCTCCAGATTTTTTCTATGGGGTCCTTCACCCACTATTATGAAGATTGCATCCATTTTTTTGAGTATATGAGGGGCTGCTTTTATGAGCAGTTCAATATTTTTTTCCTTCACCACTCTTCCCACATGCAAAATTATTTTTTTATTTCCATATTTTTTTCTCATCGCCGTTCCATTTCCTCTGCTGAATTTCTCAATATCTATTCCTGTTGGTATTACCTCAAACTCTCTTTTACCAATAATTTTTTCCAGCCTTTTCTTCACATAATAACTGGGAACAATCACGCATCTGCATTTCTTTGTATACCATCTAAGCCATTTATATATGAAATTCCTTGAAGCATTCTGAAGTTTTTCATTTTTGAAAAGGAGATATACGGAATCGTCGATGAATGTATGAAATGTAAAAACCATGGGGATTTTTGTTTTCGAAGAGGCAATGCGGGCATGCAGCCCCATTGTTCCAGGAGAATGGGAATGTATTATATCCACCCCAATTTTTCTAACCAGGGAAATGCTCCTCCTTGAAAATATTGAAAGAGGAGTGGGAAATCTGTATTGTGGGTATGGTGGAAATGAAAATGCCCTGTAATAAAAAACGCCATATTCTTCTTTTTTTCTCAATCCAGGGGCAAATATATAAATATGATGCCCCTCCTGTTCCATAACTTTTTTGAAAGATAAAAGTGATGTAACAACTCCATCTCTGTTTGGAACCCAGGTATCGGTAAACCATGCTATATCCATTTTACTCCCGAGATTTTCATTGCCAGCACTATGGATATTAAAGCCACCGCTTCCCCTCCAATAACATCCGTAAGCCAGTGTATGCCAAGATAAAGGGTGGCGATGGGTATTGACATCGCAAGCAACAGAGCCACATATTTGTATCTCCTGTAGTTTCTTATCCATGCAGTATATGCCATCAGGGCTGAGAGGGCTGAATGCATACTTGGAAAGCAGTTATTAAGGGTGGTGAACTTGAAGAATACATCAATCACACTGGGCCATATCTCCTGCAGTCTGAATTGCACAGGCCTTCCTTCATACCATCCATAATTCTGACTGCTCCACCATATGTCATGCACGGGGAAGAAGAGAAGAAAGGGAAGGGCTATGGCTATTGCTATGGCATATCCAATTACAGCAAACTTGAGAGAATCCACATCCTTTGAGAGTATGTAAAGGAAGGGAGTGAAGTAAATTAAAAAGGGAAATCCAATCATATATACGAAGGCAAAATAATAATCGAGTACAGGATTCTGAATTGTCTGGAAAAGTGTTACCACATCTCCCTCCATGTTGTATATCTTTCTTGTAAAATCCAGTCCAAATCTTGCATCAACAATGGGGTCTATTTTAACCGCCACCAGGAAGAGAATTGACACAGTTAAGAAAAGAATGCCCATTGCTATTAACTGGGGGAAATCCACATATTTTATGTTTTTTACCCTGCTTTCTCTAAAAAGAAATATGCCCGTCACAGCCAGGAAGAGATTTACTGTCAGAAGCAGCAGGGTAATTTTCATCTTAAAAAATTATGAAGGCGTTGTTTAAGAATTTT
Organism: uncultured Thermoplasmatales archaeon; assembly: GCA_964617935.1. GTDB lineage: Archaea > Thermoplasmatota > E2 > UBA202 > JdFR-43 > JAGGZK01. Next base: position 7,140 of record CAZTWM010000034.1, read on the forward strand.
TTGATTTAATGGAATTTGTCAGAAAAGATTTTTTATTCGATGATATTATCTGTATATCCCAAACTCCTCCAGTTTCCTTCTCTTCCTTTCCTTCTCCATAAATCGATAAACCGTTTGATGACTCGCCCCCTCCAGCAGCATTTCTATTGCCCTTTTTGCCATCTCCAGTTCCTCTATTTTTCCTATGATTGCAACTGTATGACCATAAACTGAAATATACGCTCCTGTAATCTCTTCAATGTATTTCCTCGCCTTCCCTTCCTTTCCTATTATTCTTCCTGCAACTCTTTTAACATGATGTGGTTTTTTACCCGACCAATCCCTTATGTCCAGCAATTCGAAGTAATAGTCATCTCTGAACAATAAAAGGGCTTTCTCTGGAGAGAATCCCCTCCCTATTGCCCTCACCACATTTTCAGCATCCATCTCCTTTATACTCTCATCCGCCACTATCTTTACATCTCCTGTGGATGAATCTATTTCCAGATTTACTCCATATTCCTCTATTTTTTCCTTTGTTTTTCCTTCCCTGCCTATTAAAATCGCTACCCTATCCTTTGGTATTTTTACATATCTCATTCTAATCCCCCACTATATACCTGAATAAATCTTCTTCATTCACATTAATAACCTTACGGAAAAAGTTTGTTATGTTTTTCACATCTCTCCTCAAAAATTCAATAGCCATTGGGTTGTCCCTCCTTACTGTCTGTCCCACATCTATTATCACCACGTCTTCTCCATTCACCATCACATTATATTCAGAAAAGTCTGCATGAACAAGTCCTGCTTTCTGATACATCACCTTCATATATTCCTTCAACCTTGAAAAAATTTCCTCATAATTTTCTATTACCGCATCCTTCAGGAGGGGGGCGGGCTGCTCCTCACTTCCTATGTATTCCATCACTATGACATTTCCTTCCCTTGCAATGGGTTTTGGCACCCTAACGCCTGCCTCATCCAGTTTTTTAAGGTTGTTGAATTCCTTGAGAGCCCAAGCGAAAATTATACTCCTCTTGTCCCTCTTTACCTTCTGAGGTGGCTCATACATGAGATATTTTGATATGCTTCTGAAAGTGGCTGTGTTTATTCTGTATATCTTTACAGCAACCATCTCTCCCTTTCTTCTTGCCCTGAAAACATTTCCCTCCTTGCCCGTTGATATGGGAAATTCAATTCTTTCTATATGCCCCAGGTTCATCAATTTCCATAAAGATTTGAGTGTTGCTTTTTCAAAAACCTCATCTTCCGTTATATTCAAAAGTTTCTCCACTTCTGCTTCCCAACTCATATAAACACACTTAAACTCTCGGGTATTAAATTTCTTCTTGCCATATTTGATACTTGAGTGGGAGTGTAACGGTAAAGAACATCCGCCTTTTCATCCTGAAAATCCCATGGCTTGACTATTAGGAAATCCCCCACCTTAATCCATTTTCTCTTCCTTATTTTTCCAGGAATTCTTGCCATCCTCGCTTTTCCATCCTCACATATGATGCGAAGCCTCCCTCCCCCCATATGCTGCTCCACCACTGCAAATATCTCTCCCTTGCTACGATTGGGCAATGGTGCTCGCTGTTCCATCTCTCCTTCTTCCATTATATGGTTATTGTCCATTTCATATAAGAAGATATCGGAATGTTTAAGGAAGAGAGATGCTACAGGAACTTTGGCATATCTGGCAATTCAGGCAGATATTTTTTGAACTCCCTGGGCCATTCATCTGGTTCCATTCCTTTCTGGGCAAGAAAAGCCACCATCCATCTTTCCAGTCCGATGCCTGAACATCCGCTCCATAACTCATTTCTCTGCCCCTTTATATTGAATGCTTTCGTATATTTATCTCCAACTATGGAAACATTCTGTATTTCAAGCCATTCCTTACTTCTATCCCCTCGATAGGGTAGCCATGCCTCAAAGTCGATGGTTCCTCTTATTTCATCCTCCTCCTTTTCCACGATTCCTGCCTGCTGGAGATAGAATGGCGTTACTTTTGCCATCCTCCATTCGAGGTCAAGTATTTTATTGAATACATGGGAATATCTCTCCATAATTTTTTTCCTCAATTCCATCAGATGCTCTCTTGCCCCTATATAAACAACCTCTATTCTATGAAATTCATCCACTCTCTCTATCCCGTGCTTTCCTCCTGCTTCATATCTATCTGAAGGAGTGGAACGCTCGAAAAGGAGAAGAGGCAATTCTTCCTCCGCCAGAGTTCTTCCCGCAAGGGCGGTATATATATTGGGGCACTGGGCATAGCATACCCCTTCCCTGGGAGGCTTGAGATGTTTCATCATCTCCTCCTCATCCACCCTCTTTGTTATTTTAAGCAGGTCCACAAAACGTTCCCATTCCTCCATTTCCCTGCTCTCGGGCTCACATATGTAATAAATCTCGCCTGGCATTCCCTCCAGGTGCCCTGTCTTTATCCATGTATCAAAGGTTACATGCATTGGCTCTATCACCTCGCGAAAGCCCAGCGGTTTAATCACATTCTCTATGGCAATCCTTTCCATGGCGCGCATTATGGCGGCAGCAGGGGGGAAATAAAACCATCTTCCCTTTCCCATTAACTTGATCCATCCCCTTCTCTGCATTTCTTCTGACGGGTCTTTATCCCATCTTGCCTCCTTTCTCTCGCTCTGCCATATTAAACTCCAGTATTCCTTTTTGCCTTCATAATATTGCTGTTCCACCTTTTCCCTGACTCTCCTCACCATTCTATCCACATAATTCTGGCGCAGAAATTCTTCCTCCTTGTCTTCAATCACAATTCTTGCCTTCTTTCCGTCTATTATGACAGTGGCAAAGGGTATGTTTATTGGCTTTAGGGCTTCTCTTTCCATTTCAAATTCCACCTCATATCTATCCACGTGTATACCCCTCAACCCCACCTTTCTCTCTCCGAAAAAAATGGTGAGTTGTTTATAAAGGCGGAGAGCCCATTCATGGCTCCTTCTTTCAGTGGATACTATATGAAGATTTAAGCTCTCTCCATCAATTTTCCATTCCACTTCTGCATCAATATCCATATTTTCCATGAAATCTTTCAAATCCTCTCCATAAGAACTGGCATCTCTGCTCAACTGGATGCTGCATCTAAGGTCAAACTTCATAAAAGGAAAATGAAATGGAATTTAAATTTGTATTCATATTACCTCAGAAATGATGTTTTATAA
>CAZTWM010000035.1:0-1516 GCA_964617935.1 uncultured Thermoplasmatales archaeon
GATTGAGCCGATTAAATGGTGAAGAATGGAATTGTATTTTCACCGCAGGATATTCTTTTCCTTAATCTTGGTATTGGTTTTGAATGGCGCAGACTTGCAGCCATGTCCTTAACATTTTAATTGTATATCTTTTTGATATAATGCAGATAGCCGGCAAATACAGCACTTATTATGAAGGAGGACATGAGGGATACTCTCAGCACCCCTCCATATGAGATGGCAATTGTGAGGTAATAGGTGGCGAAAAATAGGAAAAGAAAGAAAAGGAACTCGAAGAGTCTTCCTGGAATATGCTCCTTATTCCTCTCCACCCATCTACCAAATAAAATCCAGAAAGTGAGGGTTAGTATGGAAATAAGCAAAAATAGGGTGATTATCAATTTCCACTCTTCCATTGAAATAAAGGAAAATAGAAATAAATATTTTCTGGATGAACATTGCCAAGATTTTGTGATATTCACTTTATCTCATGAAAATTTTTGAATTCGTTTAATGAAATACCTCCACAAATTTAATAAAAAATGGTGGCATTAGGGATGATTGCCATGGGGAGTGTTAAGGATTTAAGGGTGCTGGAAAAGCCAAAAGGAAATAAAAGTGGTATAGGAGAATTTGTATTTTCAGATCGCTACTCTGTGTTTGACTGGGGGGAGATGCCGAATCATATAAAAAACAAAGGAAAAGCATTATGCCTGATGGGTGCCTATTTCTTCGAAAAACTGGAGGATATGGGCATAAAAACCCACTATGTTGGGCTGGTTGAAGATGGAAGGATAAAAAGAATTGATGAACTGGAAGAAGCAAGCCATGTTATGAGAGTGAAACTCCTCAGGGTGTTGAAGCCGGAGATGAAGGATGGAAAATATGACTACTCCATTTACAAAAGGGAGAGAGGGAATTTCCTCATTCCTCTTGAAGTTATATATCGCAATTCTCTGCCGCCTGGCTCCAGCATCTTCAGGAGATTGAAGGAGGGGAGCATTTCCCCCCATGATTTCGGGCTTGAAAAAATGCCAGAGCCGGGAGAAAAGTTGGCTGCGCCCATATTGGATGTTTCCACAAAGCTGGAGGCGACGGACAGATACATAAAATGGGAGGAGGCGAAGAATATCGCATCCCTCACTGATGAGGAGGTGGAAAAAATCAAGGAGATTACACTCACCATTAATGATTTAATAACTCAGGAAGCAAAGAAGGCAGGGCTTGTTAATGAAGATGGAAAGGTGGAATATGGGTTTGATGAGGTGAGGCAGATAATGCTGGTGGATGTTCTTGGCACTCCAGATGAATGCAGATTTACCATGGATGACATACCTGTAAGCAAGGAAGTGGCGAGAATATTCTACAGGGATACAGAATGGTATGAGAGGGTAAAGGAGGCGAAGAGCAAAAACAGGGAAAGATGGAAGGATATGGTGCCACCCCCGCCACCTCTTCCGACCAGACTGGCTGAACTGCTATCCATGATGTATCAGGCGACATGCAATGAAATTGTGGGCATAAAATTTTTTGATAC
>CAZTWM010000035.1:1616-10307 GCA_964617935.1 uncultured Thermoplasmatales archaeon
TCCCTTTACTCGATTAATTTATATCTAATTTAGAAATAATTTACCAGCACTTTACTTCCCTTCTCCAGATACTCCACGTTTGCTGGAATCTCTATGTAGCCACTTGCTTCACTCAAACTCGTTATGGCTCCAGATTCCTTGAAAACGGGATATGCCTTTTCTCCCTCAACTCTAACGGGATATATCTGATATCTTCCTATGGTTGAGACAATCTTTTCAGCAAGCATTGCCTCCTTTCTCTCAATCTTCAGGGGCAATCTCGCCATTTTTTTTATGGAAGGAAGGAGAAGAACATAGGCATTGGTGAGACATGAGGTTGGATAGCCGGGCATTCCGAAAATAAGGGTTTTGCCCACCTTACCGAATATGGTGGGTTTTCCCGGCTTGAGGGCTATTCCGTGGAAAAATAACTCCCCTTTACTTTTTATAACATCTGCCATTATGTCCCGCTCTCCCACGCTGCTCCCTCCTGAAAAAATTATGTAGTCACTTTCATTGATGCACTTTTCTATGGCTTCCCTGCTGTCGTCCACCACCGGATGAATTTTAACGTTAGCCCCCTCCTTTTGCAGAAGGGCAGCGAGGGTATAGGAATTTATATCATATATTTTCCCGTATTCAATCTTGCCCCCAGGTGGCACCACCTCCTTTCCAGTGGGATAAATATGCACCTCCGGCTTTTCATACACCTTCACCTTCTCCATTCCCAAAGCGGCAAGCACCCCCACTTTTGATGGATTGAGCACCTCTCCTTCTTTTATCACCTCCTCTCCTTCTTTCACATCTTCATCGGCAGGGGAAACATTGGCTCCTGGGTAAACCGGCTTGAATATCTTTACCTCATCTCCATCCCTTTCCGTGTTTTCCACCATGACAACCGCATCGCTTCCTTCTGGCAATGGAGCACCCGTGGCTATCTGCATGCATTCCCCTTTCTTAATTTCTTCTCTGGCAACCTCTCCCGCAAAAATTTTTCCCACAACTTCCAGTTTTACTGGCTCTCTCATGCTCGCTCCAAAGGTATCGGAGGCGATGACCGCATAACCATCCATGGCTGCTCTTGCAAAGCCGGGGATGTCGAATCCTGCCTTTATGGATTCAGCCACCACTCTTCCACATGCTTCCGTTATTTTTACCTCTTCCACCCTTTCCATTTCCCATGTCTTCTCCATTATGATTTCCTTTGCCCTTTCAAAATCAATTAACTCATGAAAGGGCATCATTTTCTCACCTCCCATAATATATGTCCGCATTCCTTCAATATTATTTCATCCATGGCAAGTTTCACCGCATTTTTTGAACCGGGAAGGCAGAAAATTGCCTTTTTGTCAGCCACTCCCGCCACCGCCCTGCTCATTATGGCTGCACTTCCTATTTCTTTCATGCTCAAAAATCTGAACATCTCTCCAAAGCCGGGAAGGATTTTTTCCATTAATGGCATTGTTGCTTCCACAGTAACATCTCTGGAAGAAATGCCCGTGCCTCCAGAAAATATTATGGCATCTATTTTTTCCATGGAGAGCAGATTCTCTGCAGTTTTTTCTATTTCTTTCACATCATTTTTTATTATTCCATACCACTCCACCCTGTGGCTTGCCTCCTTTATCATCTCCATAATCATTTTTCCACTCTCATCATTTTCCTTGCTCCTTGTGTCACTCACCACAACCACTGCAAAGCCAATATTTTTTAGGGCATGTTTTTTGTGCTCCTCCACCCCCATTTCATTCCCCCTTCCTCTTTTCAATAACCTTTATGTCATGAATTACGGTGAATGGATACCCGCCTCTCTCATCCTTCTCCATATATTTCACCATGTCCCATATGGTTAGCAGGGCAATAACAACTCCATGAAGTGCCTCCATTTCCACCCCTGTTTTATATCTTGCCTTAACCTCGCATCTGCATATAACATCATTACCGGAAATGAAAAATTCCAAGCTGGCGGATTCAACAGGAATGGGATGGCAGTGGGGTATGGAGAGAAAAGTATTCTTTATGGCGAGGAGGGCGGCGCTTTCCGCAACGCAGAAAACATCTCCCTTCTTTACTCTTCCCTCCTTTATGGCTTTTATACTCTCCTCCTTCAACTTTATTCTGCCTTCAGCAATTGCAATCCTTTCCACCATTTCCTTATCCGAAACATCCACCATTCCCATATTTCACCTCCAGTAGGGGTAGCGATTTTCCACCGCTTTTCTGAACAATTCCTCTATAGCCCCATCATCCCTGCCATTTCTTATGGGCGTTATTATATCCACAAGCCCCTTATTATGCATTATGCATGGCTTTAGTTTTCCATCGCTCGTCAACCTTATTCGATTGCAGTTGGCACAGAAACTGCTGTTATGGGTGGGGCGGACAATCTCCACCTCCCTAAGGCTTCCATTGTATTTAATGGTATAAATCCTTCTTCTGTGCAGTTTCCTTTCTCTCATGCCAACCGCCATGGAAGAAATTTTTTCCTCCACCTCATCTATTGCATATATTTTGCTGTTCCTTCCCACATTTATGGTTTCTATGACCTGGGGCATTGCCCCCAGTTTCCATATTACCGCCAGCGTCTTCATCAAATCATCCATGTAATCTGGAAAAGCAACCACATTAACCTTTACAGGATGAAGTCCTGCTTCCACCGCCCTTCTTATTCCTTCCATGACTCTATCCACCATGTCCCTGCCCGTAATTTCCTCATATCTTTTTCTGCTGGCTGAATCCATGCTTATGTTTATTCTGTTGAGCCCTGCCTTCTTCAAATCCATCACCATAGCCGCCAGCAAGGTGCCATTGGTTGTCATTGAAACATCCTGCATATATTCCCTTCCCGCTTTTACTATTTGAAGAATATCCTTTCTCAGAAGTGGCTCTCCTCCAGTAAACTTAACCTGTGTTATGCCGAGTTTACTCGCCACCTTGAGAATTCTTCTGATTTCCTCCGCCGTCATTTCCTTTCCTTCATTCATCTGCCCCTCATTATGGCAGTAAAAACAGTTGAGATTGCACCTGCTGGTTACCGAAACCCTTATGCTTGTTACCTCTCTTCCATATTTATCTTTTAATGGCATTTTATCCTACCTGAAAAGATGGACATTCTGCGCCTTGAAGATTAAATAAACTCTTTCGCCTATGGAAATATGCATCTCATCCATGGATTCGCGGGTTATATTCACCATGAAGGGCAATCCACAATCTATATTCACCCTTATAATATTTCCCATGTCAACCATTTCTTTTATTATCCCCTCCATGCAGTTTCTGGCGCTGCTCTCCATTTTTTCCCTTGAAATTATTATATCCTCGGGTCTTATGCTTGCATATACCTTTCCTTCCATGGTTACTGAAGAATACATTTCCATTTCACCACTCCTGAATACGGTTATGCCGTCTCTCCTCTCCGCCTCTCCTTCAAATAAATTTTCCACTCCCACAAATTCAGCCACAAATTTTGAAATGGGCTTTCTGAATATATCCACCGCCTTTCCCACCTGAAGAATTCTTCCATCCTTCATCACCGCGATCCTATCGGCAAGAATAATGGCATCACTCCTCGAATGGGTGACATGGATGAAGGTTATCTTACTTTCCCTGTTTATTCTCTTCAAATCCTCAATTATTTTTCCCTTCAGCATTTCATCCAGAGCGGCGAGCGGTTCATCAAGGAGAAGCACCTTGGGCTCTATGGCAAGCGCCCTGGCAATGGCAACACGCTGTTTCTCCCCTCCACTCAAATTCTGAGGATATCTCTCCAGTATATTTTCTATGTGAAGCATCCTTGCCAATTTCTGGACATGTCTTTCAATCTCTTCCTCGTCCTTTTCCCTTATTTTCAGCCCGTAGGCAATGTTATCCCTCACCCTCATATGTGGGAAGAGCATGTAATCCTGATAGATAAACCCCATTCCTCTCTCATTTGAAGGGAGGGTTGTTATTTCTTTTTCCCCAGCAAATATTTTTCCATGGTCTGGCAGGTGAAAACCTGCTATGGTTTCAAGCAAAAGAGTCTTTCCTGCCCCAGTCGGTCCAAGAATGACGAAATATTCCCCATCCTCAATTTTAAGGGAAATATCCTTAAGGGAGAAATTCCCCCATTTTTTGCCCAGATGCTCAATCCTTATCATATCTCCTCCATCTTTCCGCAATCGCTCTCAAGACAATAAATATGGAAACGCATATAAGGAGAAGAAGGGCGGCAACTGGAATAGCTTGGCTGAGCCCATACTCTATGTATCGGGAATAAATGTAGGTGGGAGCCACCATGGGAAAATAGGCAATTACTATTACAGCACCAAACTCACTTATTGCCCTTGCCCATGTCATTATGGCTCCAACAAACATGTTTCTCAAACTCAATGGAAAAGTTATTGTCACCATCGCCTTTGCCCTCGTAGCCCCCAAACTCATGGCAACATTCTCCATTCTTGGGTCAACACTTTCAAAGCCCTCTCTTGCATGGTTTATGAAAAAGGGGGCGGAGATGAACATCATGGCAGCCACTATTCCTGCCATTGAATCCGCCAGTCTCATTCCGAACTTATTAAAGGAGGCGCCTATCAGTCCATTCCTCCCAAGAACAAGGAGAAGTGCTATTCCCGCAACCGTATGGGGAATTACTATTGGCAGATCTATTATACTTTCCACCAGATTTTTCCCGGGAAATCTTTTTCTTGCAAGGAGATAGGCAAGAGGTGTACCCAATATGAAACTTAGAAAGGTGGCAAAAAAGGCGGCTTCAAAACTCACAAATATGGCTTTCCAGGCGTTTTTATCCCTGATTGCCTGTATCAGTCCCTCGAAGCCAGCAGAAAAAAGGAGATTTATTACTGGAAGAAATAGCATGGCTATTATGAATACTGCTGCCAGGGCAAACAGCAATACAATTACATCATGCCTTTCCCTCATCATTTTACATATGGTTTAAGAGCAGGAGGTAATAAATCTTTGTTATCGCATATGGCGGGCACAATTGGAATCTGTCCCTCCTGCCTGAGTATTTGCTGTCCCTCCTCACCAAGAAGCATCTGGAGAAATTTTATCGCCATATCAACATGCTCTGCGTTTGATGGAATGGTTACACCATAAACAATAGGTTTTCCCCTCATCGTCTTTCCATCATAAAAGGTTATACTCACCTTTCCATACACATCCTTATACTCTGTTGCTGAGAGGTCAATTTCGGGGGGCAATTCGATGAATTTCACTCCAGAGGGGGCATGCTGGCTCGCCACACTCCTGTATATAAAAAGATAATCTATCTCGCCCGCCTCCAGCGCCCCCATCAAATCTATTTCCATATCCCTTATCATTATTTTGCTGTTTGATGAGAGCGCCGTGCTTTCCGGAATGGAGATTACATGGCTTCCATTATCTTCTTTGCTTTTTATGGGCGTATTTTTTTCTACAAGTTCATCGAATATGCTTTCATTTCCATAATAAATTTCTGCCAGCTGAATCACCGCCATTGTTCTGTAGCCGCACGGGTCCTTATTTGGATTTGAGAAACCAAATTTTACATCTTTCCTTGCAAGTATTTCATACCAGTTGCTGCCATTTATTTCCTCATTATACAAACTTTTGTGAGTGTAGGCAATCACCATGCTATTTTTTGCAAACTGTATGCAGTAATCCGCATATTTATGGCTTTCATTAATCATCATATCCTCTATGAGGGTGTAGTCGGCGCTTGCCACCACATCCGCCTTTTTCCCCAGCTCAGTAACCTTTTTTATGGTGGCAACACTTCCCGCCGCCTCTCTGTGCACTCCTATACCATATTTTTCCTCAAATCTCTCCTCCAGTTTGCTGAATGGGATGGACAAACTGCCTGCATGAAGAACAACAATACTTTCCTTTTGCTCAGGAGAAAAAAGGAAAATGAGGAGGATGGAAAATAATGCTGCAGTGAGAATTATAATAACCAATGTTTTCACATGCATGAGTTTATATTCTCTCAATTTAAAAGTTTTTATATCCTGCCAAAATTAAAGGGCATGAAGGGAATCCTGCTCTCCATAAACATAAGCGAAAGGAGAGGAACAAGAAAGAAGCCAGTTAAGGAGGCAAACATCACCATGGAGGGCATCGAAGGCGATTCCCATGCTGGAAGATGGCATCGCCAGATAAGTTTGCTGGGAGAGGAGAGCATTGAGAAGATGAGGGGAAAGGGTATAGAAATAAATTATGGGGATTTTGCGGAAAATTTGACGGTGGGAGGCATAACTCTCTATAAACTAAACATTGGAACAAGAATAAGGGTGGGAGAGGCAATACTGGAAGTGACTCAGATAGGGAAAAAATGTCATGAAGATTGTGAGATAAAAAAGATTGTTGGAAAATGTGTTATGCCAACAGAGGGCATATTTGCCAGAGTTATAAAAAAGGGAAAAATAAGGGTGGGAGATGAGGTGGAGGTAATTGAGTAACCCTAAAATGTTTTGAAGTATCAATAAACAACAATAGTTATAAATGGTTGGGAAATGTAAAGAAAAGTGGTTGAGATGAAAGACAGGAAGAAAGAGCATCTGGAGATAGTGGTGAACAAAGACGTGCAGCACAGTTATAATTACTGGGATGATTTTATTCTCCTCCACAACGCCCTGCCCGAAATGGATATGCGGGACATCGATACTTCCATAGAATTATTTGGAAAGAAACTCAGCATGCCCTTGATAATCGCTGGTATGACGGGCGGCTTTGAGGAGGCGGGCATAATAAATGAAAAACTGGCGCAGGCAGCAGCGAGGTATAAAATAGGTATGGGTGTGGGCTCCCAGCGGGCTGGAATAGAGGATGGGAGTGTGGAGGAAAGTTATGCCATAGTAAAAAAATATGCCATCCCTTTAAAGATAGCCAACATAGGTGCTCCCCAGTTACTGGAATGGAAGGATGCCATCGAAAAAGCGGAGAGGGCTATTGAAATGATAGATGCAGATGTTCTTGCCATTCATCTTAATTATCTGCAGGAAGTGATTCAGCCAGAAGGAGAGAGAAATGCAAGGGGATGCTTAAAAAAGATAGATGAGATTGCTTCCAGCATCACAACGCCCGTTATCGTTAAAGAAACGGGGGCGGGCATATCAAGAGAAACGGCTGAGGTGCTTCTTGACACAGACATAGTGGGCATAGATGTGGGAGGGGCGGGAGGCACATCCTTTTCAGCAGTGGAGGCATACAGGGCGATGAAGAGAGGCGACAGAATCCAGGAGGAGATGGGGAAAATTTTCTGGGACTGGGGAATTCCCACGCCCTATTCAATCATGGAAATAGCAGATTTATGTCGTGATGCAGGCATTGCTGTAATTGCAACGGGCGGAATAAGGCATGGCTTGGATGTTGCGAGAGCCATAGCCATTGGGGCGGATGCTGCAGGAGCGGCATCCGTATTCTTAACATGCGATTCCATAGAGGAAAAGATGGAGGTTTTCATACGCTCCTTCAAGGCGGCAATGTTTTTGACTGGATGCAGGAACGTGGAGGAGTTGGAAGAGGTGGAGATATGGACACTTTAGAGATAAAGGAGGCGGTGGATAAGGCGATAGAGAATTACCTTTACGAAAAGGAACCGCGCCTTTTATACCAAGCAGTAAAATATCTTCCCTCTGCCGGAGGAAAAAGATTGAGACCCATAATAGCATGTCTTTCCTGTGAGGCGGTCGGGGGCAATATAATGGATGCCATACCTCTTGCTGTTTCCCTTGAAATAATCCATACCTTTACCTTGATACATGATGACATAATGGACAGGGACGAGGAAAGGAGAGGAATGCCATCTGTGCACAAAAAGTTCGGGGAAAACAGGGCGATTCTGGCTGGCGATGCCCTTTTCGCTAAAGCATTTGAAATTCTTTCATATACAAAGGATGCGGAGATTTGCAAGGTGCTGACAAGAAATGTTGCCACCATGGCAAAGGAGATATGCGAGGGGCAGGAAATGGATGTGGCGTTTGAGGAGATGGAAAATGTAAGCATGGAATCATTTCTGGAAATGATTGAAAAGAAGACGGCGAGAATGTTTGAGTATGCAGCCATGGGCGGGGCAATGGTTGGAGGAGGAAGCGAGAAAGAAATAGAGGCAATGAGGAAATATGGTTTGAATCTTGGAATGGCTTTCCAGATATGGGACGATTGCCTTGATGTTATTGGAAAAAACATAGGAAAGCCGGTGGGAAGTGATATAAGGGAGGGGAAGAAAACACTCATATATATTTATGCCAGAGAGAAATACGGGAATATACCAAACTATGGAAAGAAGGATGCAACTGAGGAGGAGATGGAGAAGATAATTGGCATTTTGGAGGAAACGGGAGCCATAGATTATGCAAGGAATATGGCGTTGGAGTTTTCAAGAAAGGCAAGGGAGGCGTTGAATGTCATAAAGGATGGGGAGGTGAAGGATAAACTCATGGAAATGGCGGAGTTTGCAGTGAAAAGAGAAAAATGAGGGATGAATGGAAAGAGAAATTAAGGAAGGTAAAACTTATTGTTACCATCATCATTATTGCCGGCGTTATAATACATCTCTTTCTCGTTTATGAGGCTGCAAAATCCCTTGAAATCACGGGAAAAAAGATAACAGGGCTTTATCCCACCTACAGAAAGATAGATGAATATGAGGTGAAGTTCGCCCTCACCTTCAAAAATCCGAAAAGCACACCCATAGAGGTGGAATATCTGCATTACAAAGTTTACATAGAA
>CAZTWM010000036.1:0-9667 GCA_964617935.1 uncultured Thermoplasmatales archaeon
TCGCCCGTTAATAAGAAGGGCAGGATTGCCTATTGCCTATTTCAACTTCACTCCTCTCACACCTTACACCTTTGAGGAAATTCATTTCAATGACAACTCCATTGATCTGGATGGAAACATTGACGCATGGCACTGGGATTTTGGGGATGGGAATGTAAGTAATGAACAGAATCCAGTGCATTTCTATGCAGATGATGGAATTTACATTGTTAACCTCACCATTTTTGATAATGATGGCAATAATGGATGGATTGAAAAGGAAGTGATGGTGCTCAACACACCTCCTGTTGCCAACTTTTCGCTTCAACCTTCCCAGCCAACAGATGTGGAAGAGGTTACTTTCAATGCTTCCTCCAGTTATGACATAGATGGTGTTATAGTAAACTACACCTGGGACTTTGGAGATGGGGGCATTGGATATGGAATGGAAGTAAAGCACCAATATGAAGACAATGGAACATATAGTGTAATCCTTACCGTAAAGGATGATGATGGGGATAAGGATGAAATTACTAAGGAGATAACCATATACAATGTGCCTCCCGTTGCTTCATTTACCATTCCCACGGAAGAAATAAAGGCAATTGAGACAGTGATTCTAAATGCTTCCTCCAGTTATGACATAGATGGTGTTATAGTAAACTACACCTGGGACTTTGGAGATGGGGGCATTGGATATGGAATGGAAGTAAGCCATGTATATACCAAGGGAGGCATTTATAACATTAATCTTACTGTGAGAGATAATGATAATGGGACAGGATATGTGGTGAACCAAATAACCATAAAAAATAATCCTCCTGTTGCTTCCTTCGAATACTTGCCTTCCCAGCCAACAGATGTGGAAGAGGTTACTTTCAATGCTTCCTCCAGTTATGACATAGATGGTGTTATAGTAAACTACACCTGGGACTTTGGAGATGGGGGCATTGGATATGGAATGGAAGTAAAGCACCAATACATGGACAATGGCACGTATACTGTAACATTAACCATAACAGATGATGACGGAGGCATGGATGAAATAACAAAGAGCATAACCATTTACAATGTGCCTCCCGTTGCCTCATTTAAATACTCTCCTCCTCAACCAACAGATGTGGTAAATGTGAGTTTTACTGACATCTCCTATGATGTGGATGGCAACATCGTTAACCATACATGGTATTTTGGGGATGGAAACAAGAGTTATGATAAGAACCCGATACATAGATATGCAGATAATGGAATTTACAAGGTCGTTCTGATTGTGAAGGATGATGACGGAGCCGCCACCAGCATCTCCCGCTCCCTTCTGATAAAAAATGTTCCTCCTGTTGCCAACTTTTCATTCCAGCCTTCCCAGCCGACTGATTTGCAAGATATAAAATTCATATCTTCCAGTTATGACATGGATGGTGTTATAGTAAACTACACCTGGGACTTTGGAGATGGAATCGACTCTTATGGTGAGAATGCCACCCACAGATATGTAGATAATGGGAATTATACTGTAAAATTGGTTGTTGTGGATGATGATAATGAGAAAGGAAGCATGGAGAAAACCATAACGGTGGAAAATGTTCCTCCCAGGGCAAACTTTTATGTTAAGCCCGAGAAGCCACGACAGGATGAAAAGGCATCTTTCAATGCCTCCATAAGCAATGACCCTGATGGAAATATAGTGAATTACTCATGGGATTTTGAGTCTGATGGAATAATAGATGCCTATGGGATAAATGTGAAGCATTCATATGGAAAGAAGGGCACATATATGGCTACTCTCACGGTAACGGATGATGATGGGGCAAAGGATAGTTATCAGGTTTTAATTACCGTAAAGGAAAAGGAGAAGACGCCCGGCTTTGAACTCATAATACTTCTGGCTGCCTCCGCCATCCTGATATTTATGAAAAGGCGAAGGATAGGAATATGGAGAATGTGAAGTATATTAGGGACTCCCTGTATGGGAATTTGAAATTTGATGGGTTATTTACTCAACTCATTGAAACTCCAGAGATGCAGCGTCTTCATGGAATAAAGCAACTTGGATTTGCCTATTTAGTTTATCCAGGAGCAAATCATACTCGACTGGAGCATTCCCTCGGTGTATGTCATGTGGCAAGGAAAATGAGCGAATCTCTTGGAATTGAGGAGAAAGAGGTTGAGATTGCAGCCCTCCTCCATGATGTGGGACATGGTCCTTTTTCCCATACGCTCGAGTATATAGTTCATTCCCGCCAGGGCAAAAATCATGTGGAAATTACGAAGGAAATTATAAATGGGGAAAGGAGGCTGGAGGATTGCGGGGAGGGAAAAACAATAAAGGAGATTCTTTCCGATTATGGTATGGAGGCACATGAGATTTTGGATATACTGGATGGAAAAAAAGGCGTTGCATCTCAGATAATACATGGTTCCTTGGATGCAGACCAGATAGATTATTTGATGAGGGATGCATATTATACAGGTGTTGCCTATGGTGTAATAGACATGGACAGAATAATACAAACCATGAAGATTCATGATGAGGAAATTGTTTTTGAAAGAAAGGGAGTGAGTGCCCTTGAAAGCATGTTAGTTGCAAGGGCTTTAATGTATTCTTCCGTTTATTTGCATAAAACTGTGAGGATAGCGGAATTAATGCTCATAAAGGCGGTGGAGAAATCCTTGCCTTTTAATTTCAACCATATGACAGACTGTGAGTTAATGGAGAAATTAAAGGATATGGGCGATTATCAGAGAGATATGGTGTCAAGATTGAAATACAGGAAGTTATTTAAAAAGGCTTTTGCCATGGGTCTGGAGGAGATGGATGAGGGGCAGAAAGAAATGATAGCATCCATTGAAGATGCAGGAAAAATCGAAGAAGAGATTTCGGATATTACAGGAATCCCCGATGGTTATGTAATAGTGGATATTCCAGGAAAAGATATAGTCATATCCGAACCAAGAATAAGAAGGGTTGATATAAAGGTGGAGGAGGATGGCAGGATAAAGCCTCTGAGTCATTACACTCCTTTAGCAAATGCCTTACAAATGAGAGGCATAACAGAATGGGCTGTCATGGTTTCATGCCCTGAAGAGTATAAAGAAAAGGTGGCAAAAGTGGCAGAGAAGGTGATATTTGGGTAAATTGGGAGTGAAGGAGATATTGAAGGTAAAATTGATTATGCAATGGAAGAATTACTATTGCTGATGAAGGATATAAGGAAAAGGGAATAACATTAATTTATTTGTATGCATCTTTTCTAAAGCCTATCCTATGTATAAGAATGATTCTTTCTTTCCATTTTACTTCATAAACTATCCTTATTTTTCCTATCCTTATGCGATAAATATTCTCAAAACCTTTTAATTTTGCAATATCTGCAGATTTTATTGGCACAGGTTCTTCCTTCAAAATTAAAAGCAACTTCTTTATATTCTTTTTATGAGTTTCTGGAAGGGCAGAAATAAACTTTAACGCTTTCTTCTTTGCTCTGATTTCGAAACTCATTCTAATGCTCTAAAAATTTCTTTCTCATCCACTATTTCATCATCATCCTTTATCGCCATCACATCTTCTCTCTCAGCCTCTTCTTCTGGAACTATTTTATTTACGAGTTTTGAAAAGAGTTGAACTAAAATATCTAAATCTTTTCTTATATTTTTTATTTCCTCAGCAATTTCCATATGTGTAAAGAAATGGATTTTATATTTAAATTTATTGTGAGGCAACCTTGCACCATTTTCTTTCTTATTCTTTGTTCCAGAAATGAAAAAACATGGTAAAGGTATATTCCCTGCATTATAGCGGAATGAGTGGGCAGAGGCAAGTCAGCTGTGCGTATGGTGAGAAAAGAAGTATGGACAAAAAAGAGAGGGTAATCAGTTAAAATTTCATTCATAATAAATGGGCCCGGCCGGATTCGAACCGGCGACCACCTGGTTATGAGCCAGGCGCTCCACCTGGCTAAGCTACGGGCCCCCTCGAAACAAAATATGTTTTGTATATAAAAATTTACTCATGACTACAAATCCAGAAACAGCCCAGATTTTTCATGGTTTAATTTGTTAGGCAAAAATGCAGGAAAATGAAAGGGGCAATATCATTTCTTGCCTGTAATTCATCAATATCCTCCTATTTTCAATGATGGATCTCCGAGCAATATGAATTCTTCCATGGTCCATTTATCCCCTGGATTTTCTCCAATATATCCTGTCTCTGCTTCTGCAAACATTTCTCCAAGCACATTTGTTTTTTCATATGCCTTGAAGAATTGATATGCAAGATAGCCAGCACCCCAGTGAGGTCCGTTGGCATCAACGCCTGTGAAGGCAACTCTGGTGGAGCCAATGCTTGCTATTCCTCCGCCTGTCGGCTGGCGTATGAAATACCAGGCAAAGCATGGGAATGTGGAGTTGAATGGAACAGGTATGCCATCTTCTCTCAAATCGGAGGAATTGAAATCGAGTTTGGCTGTGGAGCAGGCATCCAAAAATATTACAGGGAGGCGGGGATTGTTGAAAAGCCCCATTATATAGGGGGTGTAATAGTTGCCCACCCATTCATTGTCGCTCCCATTTATGGGGTGAGTCCCCCATCCATAAGGAAATCCATGTCCTGAGAAATATAAAAATCCTCCTCCCCTTTCCATCACTTTTTCTATTTCCATTGTGTTGAGGTTGCCAAGAGAATACCATATTTTATATGGCTGAAAGCCCTTCATCATCTCCGCCACCAGTTCGTTCATAAATTCTCCTTCCACAACACCCCACCCAGGAAATGTATCCCCTCCAACTAGAATGATTCTTTTGAACCAGTCTGAACCATATGCCTCATTCTCATAATTTATTATTTTTTTGACCACATGTCTTACCACCCTTCTGTTTTCACATGCAAGTCTGCCAAGATAAACGTCTGGATATAAATCTATTATATCACTCTTTCCCAGTCCCTCTTCGTAATCCTCACCGTAAACTCCATTTCCATTTGTGTCCCATGAGGAAAAAACAATCTTTCCATTTTCATATCTGTATATATCGGAGTAGTAAAGATCAGTGGGCATATCAAATTCCACTATTCTATGATTACTCCACCATTTATGGATAGCCCTCCTTATGGGAAGTTCATAGATACTTCCAACCAAAAGAACATATTTTATTCCCCATTTCTCAATAGCATCTTTAATGAAATACTTTATCTTTTCTGCATCATCTCTTCCATGAACAGCAAAATATTTGCCTCCATATATCTCATTCAGCCCAACAATTACTGTTTTAACTCCATGACTTTCCTTATGCTCCTTCAATGGTTCCAAATCATTCATCCATTTGTCAGGGGCAATGATGAGCAAATCATATGTTCCATTACCAAGGGTAAAGAAAGATTTTGTTATTTTTCCATTTATACAGGTTATGATAAAGCGTTTCCCATCTTCTATTCCCACACCTGTATAATTTTTTATATTCTTTACTTGTAGAGGGGGATGATGTGGAGAAAGCCATTGTATGGAGTGCGTTTCATTATTTATTTCAGAAGATATTCCCATACACCAATTTTCTCTCTTTTCAACAGAAAAATTCATTCCCGCCATGGATGATGATGAAACCAGCATTATAATGGCGATAATAACTTTCCAGTTCATGGAGAATATATACACCGAGATATAAATACATAACTTTCTTACTGAAGTGTTGCAAATATTTTTAAGAAACTTTGAATTCAGATTCCATGAAAAAAATAATCATCATTTCCTTTCTCCTTGTGGCGGGCTTTCTGTTCCCCAGTTCACATTCTCATTCCATAAGTGGAGGGGTTTTATATGTGGGTGGTAGCGGTGGGAACAACTACACAACTTTACAGGAAGCAGTAAATCATTCCATGGATGGGGACACCATAATCATTTTTCATGGAGTTTATGAAGGAGCAAC
Source organism: uncultured Thermoplasmatales archaeon (assembly GCA_964617935.1). Taxonomy (GTDB): domain Archaea; phylum Thermoplasmatota; class E2; order UBA202; family JdFR-43; genus JAGGZK01. The sequence goes on from CAZTWM010000036.1 coordinate 5,896, forward strand.
TATAAAAAAGTCGGTTACAGTCATTGGGAGAAATGCGATGATAACCAGTGGAATTTTCATAAAGGGAAATAGCATTACTCTGGAAAACCTTCTGATAAAAGATTGTTCCACTGCCATTAAAATATACGGTGATAAGAATACAGTAAAAAATTGCACCATTTTTAATAATTCATATGGTATAGAAATAAAAGGAAACTTCAATAGCATCATTTCCAGTAAAATTTTTAAAAATTATTTTTATGGAATTTATCTGGACTATTCCAATGAAAACATCATTGAAGGCAATGAAATATACAGGAGTAAATGGGGAATTTATCTGATAAAGTCTCATGGCAACATCATATCAGAAAATCTGGTAAAAAACAATGAAGTAGGGATAAAATTACAGAAAAGTGAAAATAATATAATAAAGTTGAACAATGTTACAAAAAACAGAGATAATGGGGTATATATGTGCTGTTACAGCATGAATAACCTTGTCTATATGAACAACTTCATGGAAAATGGATATCACGCATATGTTGTGGGGGGCGCAAATCAGTGGGATAATGGAAGCAATGGAAATTACTGGGATGATTATAATGGGAGCAATGATTATTTTATAAATGAAAAAAATGTGGATTATCATCCTGCTGCTTTTCCTTACTCACTAAATATTTCCTCACCCCGTGCATATATTCTTCAACCTGAAGAAAATGAGGTGGTAAAGGGAGAAATAATGGTGAAGGGGATATCGGAGAGCGAGAATGGGGTGAAAATAAAAGTGGATAATGGAACCTGGAAAAAGGCGAATGGAACCTTTTTATGGTACTGGAGGCTCGATACAGAAAAAATGGAAAACGGGGAACATACCATCTATGTGAAATGTGGAAATATGATAGAGGAAAGGCATATTATGGTGGAGAATGAGAAGAAAAAGATACCTTCCTTCTCTCTTTCCATGATTATCCTTGCCTTTTTAATTTATATTTCGATAAGGAAAAAGTAAGGGAAGAGGTTAACTTTTTGGCTGATATGGATTGAAGGCGGGGTCGCCGTAAAGATTGAATTCATGGAGGCACACATACTTTTTGTCCATGAATCTTCCTTCTTCGAATCTGGCATTCGTTTTTCCATTTTCAAGTGGAGGAGTCCATAAAAATGTGGAATTTGCATCTTTGTAGAGATAAGTATTCTTTGCATCTCTAAGTGCCATTCCCACCGTATTGTCATTGTTTGCCAAGTCAAGTATGAAGTCGTTGGCAACAACTGCTCCAAAGTGGGGGTCGGGATATTCACCATTCATTATCAAATTGAAGAGAGCCTTAACAAAACCCTTTGCGCCAAATCCCCTGAATATTAAGCCTGGTTCGAGATAGCCAGGGTCTGCTGTAACACGGGTTGATGCCACTATGGCATTTACTCCAGCATGAAGATATGCCTGTGTGAGGCAGTTTTCAGGAATCAGTCCATCTGTTCTGCCCACTATACAACTCTCTACAAATATAACGCTTGGTCCCATGTCCATATTCACTACATATCTTACAGCATATGATCCATGGCTCGATAAACCACTTGATATGCCAAGAGGGCCGAGGAATCTGGAAAGCCATGTTATTGGTGGAAAGCCCCTTGAATCAAGAAGAACATCCCCTGATTCGTATAAATAGTATATGCCATGATTGAAGGCAAATATTATGTTACTCTTTTCCTGATATTCTCCTCCCTTTACCACTCTATCGCCACTTATTAATTCCAGGAAGTGAGGAAATGGAATGTTGAAACGAGAAGTATATTTAGCCACATTCTTGAAGCCCTCACGCTGGGAGGCAAGTAGATGGGTTCTTTTAACATTGAATCCCGCCTCCTGCAAGTCATGGGAGAGGCGAAGATTTATGAATAAACTTTCTCCACTGGGCCATTTTGTTGGTTCCTCGCTACCTGTTATTATGCCCATAAGGGGCGTTATTATGGGAATCCACTGAAATTCCAAGCCGGCGCCTGTCTGGACTGTGGCATTATTCTTCCACTCGCCAAACTTGTCTATTATGGCGTTATAGAAGGCGGTTCTTGCTATGAGGGCTGAGCAGTCCTCTGCATCGTAACCTGTTACCCTCCCAACAGCATTTTCCATTTCTGGATAATATGTATATGTATTATTTTCCACGTCATCGGGTTTGGGATCTATATCTCCCCATATGAAATCACTCGGAAGTTGAACCCCTATTATATTATCGCTGTCGGGGTTGTAATAATAATACATTGGCACCATTGTAGGATCGGCCATTATGGCTATATAAATGGGGTTTTCTCTATAATATTTCCACAATGCTTCGTTATCACTGGCATTTATATCTGCAATTTTTGCCAGAAGATTGTTCAACTCCTCGTGTATTTTCATGACGTGCTCATCACATGGTTCCACCAGTTCCTCGTTTGTAGATGGATAAACAACACCTTCCACCCCTATACTTTCATTTCCAGCAAACGCAAATTCCGGTTTGGCAAAGACAACGCCCTGATGGTATGAAGCAAGATAGGGTGACATGGTGGAAAGATTATTCATCAATGGTTCGAGAGGAGAATCAACCTCCTCCACATCTATTTTTAGCTTGTATTTTCCATTCAGCGTGGAAACCCATCTCCCCAGCACTTCCACCATATATTTTCCAGGCTTGTTATAGATTATGGTTTCATAATGCACCTTATCCGTTACAATGTCTCCATTTTCTACTTCAGGTATGCCGGCGGAGGTGGAGGTGTATACATATACCTCATCATCTGGATTGTATATGAGCATGATAAGGTCATCACCCAATTCGCTCACATGTTCAGAATTCTCATTTATTAAATCTATCTTAAGACGGGCATACTTATAATCCTCGGGAATAACAAAGGAATTGAGACTGAAGAGCCCGCTCAGAACAAGATTGACTGTCTGGGCTGGTAGTATGTCCACGGAAGCAGTTGTGTTCTCAAACTCGTAGGATGTGACATTTAATACATTAACGGATGTTACATCCAGTGGATTTGTTATGGTGATATAATCAACTCCTCCAAATCTATCCTTCAAAAATTTTATCAGAAAATCTGTTATCTCATCCACATTCTGAAATCTCCATGTCTGCCCGTGTCCTTCAAGGTTTCCGCACACAAACGTGTATTTTACTCCAAGTGATTTAAGAATACTTCTCACATTATTGGTGTCGCTTGTCACAAAAACAGGTATGTTGAGATAACTGGCTATGGGTGTTGCCACCACGCCGAGTTCATATCCATGCTGGTCATTTTCTATAAGGAGGGCGGCATCACTTTTTTTCCATATCTTGCTCATTTCTATGGAAACATTTTCAGGACTCCCACTCTTTATCTCCTCATAGGGTGCGGGATATAAATCAATGAATCTTTCCACTGGTTTGGAAGGATTTTCAAAGTTTTCCACAAGCAATGGTTCAACATGTCTCCCATCTTTATCATAATATAATGCTACAGGAGTGGCAATAAGGGCATAGAATGGATTTTCCTCACTCACAATTATTGGAACCGCATCCTGATTTCTTTCAGATTTAATGCTATCTATTGTTCCCATATCAAAACCGCTCACTTCCTCAAACTTTTCCACACATCCACTCAAAATGGGTAGCGACATAGCAAGCACAGCAAGCACAGCCAATTTTTTCCTATCCATTTTAATCCCTCTTAATACGTTATATCCTTTCTGCCTATAATAGTTTCGCTTGATTACATTATTTCATGCATGGATTTCATTATCAATTTTTGGTACTATGCACAA
>CAZTWM010000037.1:0-9542 GCA_964617935.1 uncultured Thermoplasmatales archaeon
AGTAACATGAAAATGATTGAAGCAGATATATATGTGGCATATAAGAAATGATTATTTTTTAACCTCCCATCTTTCAAGATTGAGAACCTTTGACAAAGTGCTTCCTCTTTTTATCTCTTCTCTTATTCTATTCTCTCTCTCCATAATATTTATGGCTCTGTTGGCTATCATCTGAGCCTCTTCCTTTGGTATGACAACCACTCCATTATCATCTCCAACAATCCAGTCCCCTTTCCTTACAACCTGCCCCCCGCATATTATTTCGCCCCCTATCTCTCCATAACCCTTTGGCTCTCCTGCTTCTGGCACCATCTTCTTTGCAAAAACAGGTATGTCCATGTTTTTTATAACATGAACATCTCTTATCGCCCCGTCTATGACTATGCCTGCAATGTCTCTTTTGAATGCACTCCATGTTGCCAGTTCCCCCCATACTGCCTTCCTCCCTTCTCCCGCCTGCACGACAATCACATCTCCTGTGCCTGCCATATCAACGGCTTCCACCACCTTTGCCCAGTCACCATCCATGGTTTTTACTGTCAGAGCCCTTCCAACCATATGTATTCCTTCTCTTACTGGAAATATCCCCCTCATTGCCCCTTTGTTATGCATGGCATCACATATGTTGCATGTGGAAACAAGGGAAAGGGCATCCATAATCTCATCCATGGAATACTTCTTGAAAGCATTGCTTTTCACCTCCATCCCTTCCATGGCATCCTTTATCAAGCTTGCCGCCTCTTCAACATTCTCCGCCTTTATTATAGCCCCTCCAACAATGACAATGCTTGCCCCCTTTTTTACAGCCTCTCTCGCCATCTTTGCATTTATCCCTCCCGCAACAGCAACAGGTATGTTCGCCACCTTAACCACTCTTTCCAGTAAAGAAAATGGGCTCCTGCCCTTCATCTGCTCATCTATGGAAGTATGAACACATATGTAATCAACACCCATTTCCTCTACCTCCTTCACCCTTTTCTCTGCATTCTCCACTCCCATCATGTCCACCATTATCTCTGCCCCATATCTCCTGGCCGCCTTTACCCCTTCCTTTATGGTTTCATCACTCGCCACCCCCATTATGCATACCACATCTGCACCAGCCTTTGATGCCATTTCCACTTCAATGCTTCCAACATCCATGGTTTTCATATCTGCTATAACCTTTTTCCCCAGTTTTTTTAATTCCGTTATTATCTTCATACCCTCTGATTTTATCAAAGGTGTGCCCGCCTCCAGCCAGTCCGCCCCGCCCTTTATTGCCTCCTTTGCAATCTCGACGGCTCTGTGAGCATTTATTAAATCAAGAGCAACTTGAAGCACTGCCATAAAACAAAAAGGGGAATGGATATAAAAAGATATTAATGGAAGGGCATTTAATTTCGTGGATGAGGAGATAAGGAAGATGATTGAGAGATTCGACGGGCTCATTGATGAGGAGGCAGCAGATATGCTTGTTAGGGAGAAAAGGGGCGAGTTGAAATGGAAAAAGATAGAGGAACTGGAAGAAGGGAAGGCATGGCTTTATGCAAAGGTGGAGAATGTTGTGGAGAAAAACATCACAATGGCTGTTGTCGGAGATGAAACGGGGCATTGCATCCTGAAAATATGGGAGGGAGATTATGGAATAAAGGAAGGAGATGTGATAAAAATAGTGAATGCATGGGTTAAAAATGGGATGAGGGGAAGGGAAATAAATGTGGGGAAATATGGGAAAATTGAGAAGGCGGATGTGAAAATTGAAACAAAAATTGAATTTGGGATAAAAAAGGGGCTGTTCAATATCAGGGGAAAAATAAATCGCATATATCCAACACAGGTGTATCTGGGCAATAAAGAGAGATTCATAAGAAAGGTGGTTGTGGATGGACATGAAATTTTTCTCATGAATGAGAGGGCAAGGGAGATGAAGAAATTTTCTGAAAATGATGAAATAATAATATTGTGGTTACATGAGAGAAATGGGAGGATATATGGGGATGAGGTGAGTAAAATTCATGCAGGGGAAATGAGATATGATGCCGAATAAAATTTTTTATATCTCTTCCTGTTATAAAATTGAATGAAAACATACATAACCATAATGTTTACCAGCGAAGGAGCAAAGCCATCAGAAGTGAAAAGTCGTCTCATGGGCTTGGGCTTCAAGGCAATGAGAGGAAGTTATGACTTTTTCTATGAATGGGAGAGGGAGCCCGATATAGAAACACTCCTTGATTTCGCCGACAGAATCCATACTGCATTGGAGGGAATGAACGTGATGTTTTCCCTGGAAACAGTCTGATTTATTTTTTCAATGCCATTCCAACAATATCATTTATATGGGCATAGCCATGCTCATCAAGCCATTTTTCAAGTTGCTTGCATATTTCAGAAAATATCCCCACATCTTTATAATAAACGCCTGTGCCTATCTGCACCGCCCTTGCCCCCGCCATCATATATTCTATAACATCCTCCGCCTTTGTTATCCCGCCCACTCCAATAACAGGGATATCATAATTGGAGGCAATTTCATAAACACATCTCACTCCTATGGGTTTTATTCCCTTTCCCGAATACCCTCCTATCCTGTTGCTCAACACAGCCATCCCCGTTTCAATATCTATCGCCATTGCCCTTACGGTGTTTATCGCCACTATGCCATCAGCCCCTCCATTTATAGCCTTCTCAGCCCTTTTCAATATATTCTCAGCCCCCAGTTTCACAAAAACGGGCTTTTTTGCCTTTTTTACCTCTCTTACGGCATCCACTATTTCCTCATCTGGATATTCCGCCCCCACCTTTTTTGCATGGGGACAACTCATATTCATTTCAATGGCTTTTACATAGGGAGAAATTTTTTTTGCCAGATAACCAAACTCCTCTCCTCTCTTTCCAAATATACTTCCTATAACATTCTCTATGGCTATACCATCCAGTTCCTTAATATATTCATCTATACCAGGATTTGCAAGTCCTATTGCATTGAGAACGCCACATTCCATTTCATAAAAAACAGGATTTTTGTATCCCTTCCTTTCCTCAATGCCCACTGATTTTGTGACCACAGCCCCTGCATCTCTAAACCTCTCCATGCTTTCCTTTGTTAAATCGAGAACGCCGGAGGCAAGCATGAGAGGATTCATCATCTTTATTCCTGCAATCTCAACCTCAAGCATATTTTTAAATACGTTCTCTATTTAAATTAATGCCATATTTGAAGACAACGTGGTTTGGAATATTCCTTTATGATGATGGGGGCATAATAGAAGCAAAACTTTTTCCAAAGGACGCCAAGGAAATAGCAGAAAGGCTATACAGAATTCAGAGAGGAGAGGTGCTTGATGAGGAAAAGGAATTTTTATCCTATAAACCCATTGTAAATGAAAGGCGTTTGAGGAAACTGGGGGTAATGGGGGATGTAAAAAAACTGGATGTGGAAGGCAAGGAATATGGCTATGATTCAAATCTTCTTCAAGAGGCAAGCATTCTCCTCACTATGAAGAAAATAGAAGAGGAGCAGCAAGACAGGAGTAAAAGATTGTCTGAAGCGGTGGACGCCCTGGATGATATTATAAAGATTACGAATATGGTTCTGGAAAGGCTCAGGGGATGGTACAGTTATTTTTCCTTTGAAAGCGATGATTCAAAACTGGTGGAGGCGGTGAAAAATTTGAAGATAGGAAATGAGAGAATCGATGCCATGGAAGAGGAAAACATGAAAAATATGGCGGAATTATTGCAGAATTTATACCATTATAAGGAGAAACTGGAGGAGTATATAGAGGAAGTGATAAAGGAGATGGCTCCAAATGTCAGTGCTCTCACAGGAACAAATATAGCCGCCCGCCTCATTTCCCATGCGGGAGGGATAGAAAAACTCGCCATGCTTCCTTCAGGAACAATTCAGTTGCTTGGGGCAGAAAAAGCATTATTCAGGCATATCAAGGATGGCTCTCCTCCTCCAAAACATGGAATAATATTCCAGCATGAAATGATAAATAGGGCACCCCGTAACAAAAGAGGGAGGATAGCAAGGATGATGGCTACAAAAATAGCAACGGCAGCCAAGGCGGATGCATTCACAGGCAATTTCATAGCAGATGAACTGAAAAAGGAGATGGAGGAGAGATACAGGGAGATAATGGAGAGCAGTCAAAATAAATAATGGATTTTCTTTTACATGCATGAAAAAATTCCTCCCTCCTCTCGGTATGGCCCTCCTTTTTATAGTCAGTCAGTTGATAGCAGTATCGGTTGCTCCATCCTTTAAAAATGCAGGTATGGAGGCTTTTGAAAATCCCAAAGACCCAATGAACATAGTGCAGATTTTTATTGTCCTTCTTTTCTTCACCATATTTATCCTCCTCATGGCTAAATATAAAGAAAGAATGGTTAAATACATCATACTTTTCTTTTTCTTCACCGCCTCCATTTCCATATTCCAGGCATTTTTCTTCCTAATAATCCCCTCCATTTCCACCATCATTGCCCTTATAGTGGCAATAATAATGATCATTCTCCTGATTTACCATCCTGAATGGTATGTTATAGATGCCTTCAGCATTTTCATTGCGGGAGGGATAGCAGCCATATTTGCCATCTCTTTATCCATTGAATATATAATCATTTTTCTCATTGCCCTTGCCATATATGATGCCATTTCAGTATACAGAACAAAGCATATGGTTACATTGGCGAAAAGCATCACATCTTCCAATCTCCCCCTCCTCCTCATGGTTCCAAAGAAGGTATCCTTTTCCTACATGAAAAGTGATATTGGAGGGGATGAAAGAGATGCGGTATATGTGGGACTCGGAGATTTCATCATCCCCGGAATTTTAATAACAGCATCCTACATGGAAAAGGGGTGGATTGGATTCTCCGTAACTCTTGCCGGAGCTTTGCTCGGCTATGCAATTCTCATGCGGCTTATAGAAAAAGGACCTCAGCCAGGCTTGCCATATCTAAATGGTTTTGCTCTCCTTGCTTATCTCCTCCTTCATTTACCATAGCCACATCTCTTGCAATGCACTCCATTTTTGATCTCTATGCCACCTCCACATTTTGGGCATTTCAAATCTTTTAATAGATATGAAAGCCATGCATCCCTCACCTCCTTTTCATCGGCCTCCCTTGCCCTTTCAAGTATTCTCCTCTGTCTTTCATTTTCAATAAAGGGCTCAAAATCGTCCATGCTGAATTTCCTCTCATGCGGTTCAATTTTCACCTTTATAAGGGGAGAAAGGAAAACTCCTGCAATGAATCCTCCCACATGGGCTGAGTGGGCTATGCCATCCGTCACGCCCGAGAAGGTATAAAGGGTTTCTATACCTGCGTAAAGGAGGGCTACAACGATTACTGGAAGACGAAGGAACAGTATTATGGGCATGAAAAGAGGTACAGCAATCCTTTTAAAAGGATAGGCGGCTGCAAAAGCCCCCAGGATGCCAAAAATGGCGCCGGATGCGCCTATTAAATAGGAATTTCCTCCGTTGACCAGGGAAAAGATAATGGCGGCAAAAAATCCTGAAATGAAATATACGAGGGCAAATTTTTTTGCACCTATCTCCTGTTCCAGTGGAAATCCTATAAAAATGAGACCGAGCATGTTGAAAAATATGTGGTAAAAATCGCCATGCAGAAACATGGATGTGAAAATGGTATAAATTTTGGATGTTAATAAATAAGAGGGGCGGAAGGCGAGGTCTTTCAGGGGTATATGGTAGAAGGTTAAAAGGAAAACTATTATGTTTGAAATAACAATGGCGTTGGAAACAGGAAATTTTTTTATGAATGAAAGAAGGGGGAGAAGAATCATTATTGCAACAGCCACCCATGAAATAATTTCCATTCTATTCCCTCCTGTATAGGTATATTGTTAAAAAGGTTAGCGAAAAAATCAGGATTATGAATGGAAGTTGAAAATCCATGCTTTCTTTCCCCACATCATAATTCCAGTCATACCAGAAGATATTGCTGAAATATTTTGCTGCCTCTTCATTCTCCAGTATTACTCCCATCTCCCTGTTCCTCCTCACTGAATTTTCTCCCCAGTTTATGGAGGATATGAGAACAAATTTTTCATCCACTATCATCCCCTTATTGTGGATATTTATGTTATTCTGCAACCTTACCTTGATGCCATGTTGGCGTAGAAATTTTGCTACTTCTTCATTCATGGATGAAGTGCTTTCATATTCAGGATTATGATTTAATATAACATAGACTGCAACCCCACTCTCATTCTTCTCCAGAATTTTATGAATAAGGGGATTCATTCCACCCTCCCAATCTTTTTCAATGTACATCTGTTCCACAAGAATTTCTCTTTTGGCGTTATTTATTAAACCAAGCAACTCTTCCTCTGCGTTATCTGGAGCCAGTATTAGGGTGGCGTTGGAGGAATCATTTATGTAAAGTGGACTAAATATTGCTTTATACTCTCCATGGGGGATAAAATGGGAGGGCATAAAGTCATCAGGGGGTTTACCTCTCAAAAAATCACTTTCATCGAATCCTATGCTATCCTGAAAATCTGGGTTGAAATCGTAATAGAAAAGATTTTCCATGAAATTGCATAAACTTTCGTTTTCCATCACAATCCCCCATTCCCTGTTTCCATAGCTTGTATCCATAGGTATGCCTCTCATCCCCCAATTGGCGGATTCCACCATGCATTTTTTCCCATAAACCACATATTTGGCATGGTTATACCTGTAACGCTTGTATATGCCTTTCTCTTCATCCTGAAGCATATATCTTACCTCCCCTCTCTTGCTCATCCGATAGGCAATCCATCTCTCCTCCATTGGCAGTCCTCCTATAACATTCCCGTCCAATAAAAGTTTAATGCTGGAGTTTTTCTTTTCAATCATCTCTGCTACGAAGGGATTTGTAAATGTGTACATATTTATGAGCAGTTCTTCAGCATCTCCTATTTCCCTTGATATGACCCTATAAGAACAATCGGGAGAACAGAATAAAATTGCTTTCCTAACTTTTCCATGCCATACTTCAAAGTTGGACTGCCCTATAATATAGGTTCTATTGCTCTCCCAGTCATTGCTTGTGTTTGTATCATTGTATCCATTCCTTTTCATTATCACTCCTTCTCCAACTCCCTTCACCGCTTTGCCCCGCCAGCCCTCATTAAAGACAGAATTTCCGTAAACGACGGTATCTATTGTATGATTATATCTATCCTTAATGCACACCACACCGCCATCATTTGCCATCACAAATTTTCCTTTCCTTTCCAAGTCAGGGATGGATGAAGAATTGTAATATTCATAATCAGGAGGAAAGCCCATTTCAAATTCAAAGGATGTTGCATTTTGAGTTATATAAACCTTCTCACCGGGAGAAAATGTGATGGAAGGAAGAAATACCTTATTCTGCTTATCACATCTCTTCCATGGCTGGGTTGTTAAATAATAATCTCCCAAATTTATTCTTTCATCTCCAGCATTTACGATGCATAGAAACTCATTATTTCTGTGAGGACGGGAATGATAATATATCTCTTCAATAAGCAGATTTGCTTTTTTCTTGGAAGAGAGAACGGTGATGTTGCATATTCCATAATTATTTTCCTCATTTTCGTCTGAAACATGGGCAATTATTTTATGTTCTCCTTCATTTACACCCTTTGTATCCCATTCCATGGAAGGAATGCGATAATATTTTATTGATTCTTCATAAACTCTCCCGAGCAAATGACGGCTGTCGGTGAAATCAAGATAAAAAGATATGGCAAAGGGATGGCTCTCTCCACCCATATTTTCCACCCTTGCCTTTATTTTCACCACTTCTCCCTCAAACACCAAATTTTTATCAACTTTAACCCATTTAAGAGATAAGTCATAAAGAGCGTGGGATGGGTGGGCAGAAAAATTGAGGAAAAGCAATGAAAAAATAACCATTAGATTGAAGAATCCACTCCTCATTTTCATCTTCCATACCCTTTCCATTGAATTTTGATTATATATGCAACCTTTCCCTCGGGCAGATAACTCATTGAAGGAATAATTTCATGGAATTTAAAATCATATCGTGTGCCTTCAACAGTTTTAAATTGAGAAAAATATAAAAACAAAGGAGGGAAAGTTTACATCTCCATTCCTAAACATATAAAAGTTTATTTAAAATATAAATTTTTCTTCAATATTTTTTCCATTGTTCTAAAATTGAATCAGAAACTTTATATACAGCATTTTCTATAAAAAATAGGCGAAAGCCTATAGAATATAGGGGCGAGGGAGTGAATTTCCCCTTTTTCTCCCCCTCACGCCTCCGCCCTCGCCCCCGCCTCCCTTTTGTTTCTTTGCCTTTACCCCACAAATGTTATAACAATTTTTATAATAAAAAATATGAAGGAATATGTATTCATCCCTGCCTTCTCTCTATTTGCCATATTCATGCCGCTCATGTTCTCCCTGTTTTTTCTCTTCATGCTGGGTATACCTCTTGCATTCGCAAAACTCGGCATTCCTCCTGGGATAGCATATCTTCTCTTTTTTCTTTCTCTACTGGGGAGCACCATAAATATTCCATTAAAAGAGACGGGAAAGAATGCTGGTATGGATGAAATAGATTTATGGGGTATAAAATACAGAATTCCTCAAACAGGAAAGACCATTATCGCCATCAATTTTGGAGGAGCTATTATACCCTTGGGCATTTCTTTCTATGAGATTCTCCGTGTCCTTTCCATGAATGAGCATCTTCTTTTCATCAAAATAATTATTGCTGTCCTCATTTCCTCCATAATCTGCCATATATTTGCCAAGCCTGTAAAAGGTGTTGGTATAGCCATGCCCTTTCTCATCCCGCCCATAGTTGCCGCATTCCTGGGAATTTCAATGGGAGGAAATCCTGCCGTTGTGGCATACATTTCAGGCACCCTGGGCACTCTCATAGGAGCAGATATTCTTAACCTTCATAAAATCAGGGATGCGGGAGGCATGGCAAGCATAGGAGGGGCGGGCACCTTTGATGGGATATTCCTTGCTGGCATTATAGCAGTGCTGCTGGTGTAACATGAGTTTATCTGCAATTCAGTTTATATCTCCATTTTCATCTGTTTTTATAAGCCAGATATTGAGGCGATATGGAAAAAACAGCCATGGAAACTGGGTTGTTTCTCCCACAATTATATAACCTCCATCATCCGTTTGTCTCACACACTCTCCTCTATCCCATCCTCTTTTACCATATGTTTTATTCCATATTTCATTTCCATCAGCATCAACTTTTATAAGCCATATATCCCCATTTCCCCTGTATTCCCTATTTCCACATATTATAAATCCATTGTCTTGTGTAGCAGCGATAGAATATCCTCCCTCATTATATAAATTTCCAAATGTTTTCAGATATTCAATGCTTCCCTCCTTTCCCACTTTCATCAGCAGCAAATCAAAATTGTTTTCTCTTTCATTCCATATACTTCCTGTAACAAAATATTTTCCATCCTCTGAAACAGCAATGGACATCAACGAATAGCCCTTTCTGATTTCCCATTCCTTATTTCCATTTTCATCCAATTTTATTAACCA
>CAZTWM010000038.1:0-9495 GCA_964617935.1 uncultured Thermoplasmatales archaeon
TAAAGCCAAGGGAAGCAATATTTTCATTGATTCATTATTTGCTTTCATTATTTCATCTACAACTATCTGTCCTCCCATAACATATGCATCTATTGCTGTATAATTCATGCTTTTCACAATTTCATCTAATCTTCTTTCTGTTTCTAATGCAAGCTTATCATCTTTTCCTATAGTATAGTTAAAACTAACTCTTATTATACTTCCTTTTGCCTTCAAATTGCTCAAATTAAAATCTTTTGTCAAGCTCATTGTAAACATTGCTTTTATATCAGCGGGAGCAAAAAGATTGGTTAAAAAATTTTTTATAACATTTTTTATCTGGCTATCATTCATTCCCTGCAACGCAGCTATTTTTTCATCATATGTTGGATTTTCTATTCCCTTCTGCTGCAAGATAAATTGTGCAATAATATCTGCAACACTTCCTATGGAATAGGTGGGCATAAAAGGAGTATAAAGCTTTTCTCTTAATGAAGAATTTGCTATATTTTTTTCTATTTTGAGCATTTCTATTAATGCATTTTTTGTTAGCAAGTCGCCATTTTTTGATTTTACTAATATGGTTAAATCATATGTTGATGTAAAATTATTTAAAATCTCTTGATTTGCTTTTACTTCCTCTAAATCTGGCATGAATGTTTCTTCACTGAACTCCTGCTTCAGCCCGAAGGTGGCAACACTTGCCACAGATGCAAATGTTATTATAAGCACCATACCTATAGCCATCCATGGATGATTTCCAATCCATCTTCCCATCTTCCCCAGCATGGGAGATGTAATAAAATGAGTTATATAAAATTTTGTGAAAAAACATTAAATACATGATTTTTCATTATTTTCATGGATGATGTTGATTTCTACGGGAGCGTGACCGTGGGCGAGCGTGGCCAGATAGTTCTGCCAAGCAAACTAAGAAAAAAACTTGGAATAAAGGCAGGGGATAAGATTCTTGTTTTGGGCAGAGAGAAATATGGGAAATGGGGAATAATGCTTGTTAAGGCAGAGGTGCTGGCGAAGATACTGGAGGAATGGGAGGGAAAAATAAAGGACATTTTCATGAAATCGGAAAAAGAAGGGAAAAAGGAATAAACTGTCATTTGAGATGCTCTATTTTCCTTGCAAAATCTGCCGCCCTTTCCAAGTCTTTTTCATCTGGCTTTCCCTTATTTAATCCTCCAATATACTTAAAAATACTATAGGTATCATACCCTCTGCATGAAAATTCCCCGACTATTATGAATCCTCTGCTTTTCAATTTCCTCCTTAAAGCCATATGATTCAGGTATGTGGGCGTGCCTCCTCTGGTGGAAAATATGAATGCTTTCTTTCCATACATTGACGGCAATTCATCCACAAATTTCAATATCCTCCTGTGATGCCTTCCAAAATATATGCCAGAACCAAAGCCAATTATATCATAATTTTTTATTTCCTCTGCATTTGCCTCTTCCACCTCTTTTATCTCCGCGTTGAGAACTTCTGCCATCTTCTCTGCCACTTTTAATGTATTTCCATGATGAACCGACTTATATATTATTATTCCCTTCATTTTAATCGAAGAGGATTGCGATTTTTTTGCATATTTCCTCAAGGAATCTTCTATCTTCCTCACCAAAGGCATTTATTTTATGCGAGTCAATATCAAGTTGAGCTACCATCCTTCCATCCCTGATTATTGGAACCACCATTTCTGATTTAACCCTGGGAGAACAGGAGAGATAATTTGTTTCCTTGGAAACATCCTGAACAATGAAGGTTGCTTTCTCCACTGCTGCCTGCCCACATATTCCCCTCCCAAAAGAAATTTTTATGTGCTCTGTTGGTTCTCCAACAAAGGGTCCCAGTAGGAGTTCCCTCTTTTCTTCATCTGCCATATAAAAACCAACCCAGTTGTAGTGAGGAATGTTTTTGTGGAGGAGATGGCATATCTGCTGCAGTTTATCCTCCCTATCACCCTTCTGTTCCATAACTTTTTCTATCTCCTTTATCACCCCTTCATACCCCATCCTTCCATCAATGAAAAAATTTTTAAGTAATTTTCTGTAAATTTTATCAAATATTCTGGAAAGGGCGAAGAGTAAATCTTTTAAACATCACTTTTATATATGCCCTCATATATTTGGGTAAAAAGTTCAGGTGTAAAAGATGGCACAGCATAGCAAGCCAAAACGTGGATCACATGCATATTCGCCCCGCAAGAGAGCGGCGAAGGAAACGCCTCGTATAAAGGCATGGCCCGGTAATGGAGAAAAGCCAGTTCTTCAGGGATTTGCTGGCTATAAAGCGGGGATGAGTCATGTTTTACTCATTGATTATCGCCCTACTTCCACCACCTCCGGCCAGGAAGTTTTTGTTCCGGTTACCATTCTTGAAACACCCCCAATGAAAATAGCAGCCATAAGATTTTATGAATACACTCCCTATGGGTTGAGGGCAAAAACAGAAATATGGGCTGACAATATCGAAGAACTTTCAAAGAGATTGCCCCTTCCAAAGAACAAAAAGGGGAAGGAAGTGGAGGATTTTGATGAAATAAGAGTCCTTGCCTATACAGAACCATGGAGGATAAGTGGCATTCCAAAGAAAATTCCCGATTTGATGGAAATAAGGATTGGGGGAGGAGAGTTGAAGGAGCGTCTTGAATACGGGAAAAGCATCCTTGGAAAGGAAATAGGCGTTAAAGATGTTTTCAAGGAGGGGGAGATGATTGATGCCATAGCGGTTACCAAAGGCAAGGGATTTCAGGGTCATGTTAAGAGATGGGGTGTAAAAAAACTGCATCACAAAAACAGAAAGCATCGCCGAATGATAGGCACCCTTGGACCATGGCTTTCATGGGTTCGCCCCACCGTGCCTCAGGCAGGACAGATGGGGTATCATAAAAGGACGGAATATAACAAAAGAATTCTGAAGATAGGAGAGGATGGAGGGGAAATAACACCTGATGGCGGCTTCCTGCATTATGGAGTTGTGAGGAATGAATATGTAATGGTGCATGGAAGCATTCCAGGACCTGTTAAAAGGCTGATAAGGATGCGTCCTGCTGTGAGATACTGGAAGGGCGTGAAGGTTGAAAAGCCTGATATAACATATGTTTCCACAACAAGCAAGCAGGGTGTGTAAATGGCGAAGGTTTATAGTATTGATGGTAAGGTAATACAGGAAGTTGAATTGCCTGAATGCTTTAAGGTGGAATATCGCCCTGATTTGATACAGAAAGCGGTGAATGTTATAAGGGCTAATAGAAGGCAACCATATGGAGCAAGCAAAGACGCTGGTCATTATGTGGCATGGTCAATGGGTCCGGGAAGAGGAACATCCCGTGTCCCGCGCCTTTCTTCAGGTAGGGGTGCATTTGCACCTGGAACAGTAAAAGGAAGGAGGGCACATCCTCCAAAGCCTGAAAAGATATGGAAGAGGAGGATGAATAAAAAGGAAATGGTTCTTGCAAGGCTGTCTGCTTTATCCGCCACCATTGATGAAAAAATTGTGAAGGAAAGAGGGCATAGATTCGATGCTGAACTGCCTGTTATAGTGGAAAACAAGTTTGAAGATTTGGAGAAGACGGGAGATGTGCTTAATGTTCTGGAAAAACTTGGATTGGTGGAAGATGTGATGAGGGCGAAGGAAGGAAAGCATATAAGGGCAGGAAAGGGGAAAAGGAGGGGAAGAAAATACAAAGTTCCAAAATCATTGCTCATAATTGCGGAAAACAAGGAAAATGTTAAAAAGGCGGCTGGCAATTTACCTGGTGTGGATGTGATTAGCCCTGAAGAAATAAATGTGGAGTATCTTGCTCCTGGAGGACATGCTGGAAGGTTAACTCTATATACCCTAAATGCTCTGGAGAAAATAGGTGATAGATATGGATCCATATGACGTAATTGAACATCCATATGTTACAGAAAAAACCCTTTCCCTTATTGAAGAAAATAATGCCCTCCAGTTTGTTGTCAAAATGGACGCCAATAAAAAAATGATAAAGGAAGCGGTGGAGAAAATATTTGAAGTAAAGGTGGATAAGGTTACAACGCGCATAACCAAAAGAGGGAAAATTGCTGTGGTGAAATTATCGGCAGAGCATAATGCGGAGGATATAGGAATGAGGATAGGTATATTCTGAGGTGAAAGATGGGAAAGAGATTAAGACACCAGAGGCGTGGCTCCGGAAATCCGCCCTACACAAGCCCTTCATTCAAGCATAAGGGTCCTGTTAGATACCCTGCGGTAGGAGAATATGAAGGGGTGGTGGCTGATATAATCCACAATCCTGGCTCAACCACTCCCATGGCAATAGTTAATCTGAAGGATGGAAACAAAATAAAACTCATAGCCTATGAAGGAATGAGAGTTGGAGAAAGAATAAGATTCACTTCTGAAAGCATAGTTAAACAGGGAAATGTCCTTCCTCTTTCATCCATACCTCAGGGAGCACCCGTCTATAATATAGAGGGAGAGCCAGGAGATGGAGGAAAATTTGTTCGCTCCGCAGGCACATATGCTGTAATAGTATCCCATGAAAAGGATGGAGTTATAGTGAAACTACCTTCAGGAAAGCATAAAAAATTCCTCCCAGGATGCAGGGCAACCATTGGGGCACCAGCAGGGGGAGGAAGGGATGAAAAGCCCTTTGTCAAGGCGGGCAAAAGATACTATGCAATCAAACCCAGGGCAAAGTTATGGCCCATTACAAGTGGTGTAGCCATGAATCCCGTTGACCATCCCCATGGAGGAGGAAGCCATCAGCATGTTGGCCGCCCCAAGACGGTGGCGAGAGGGGCGCCGCCTGGAAGAAAGGTTGGTTCTGTGGCAGCCCGCAGAACGGGCAAGAGGTGATTGAATGGCGAGGAGAAAAAGAAAGATTGAGATTGAAAGCAAAAAGGAATTCAAATATCGTGGTCTTAGCCTGGAAGAGTTGATGGAAAAGAGTATAGAAGAACTCCTTCCATATCTGCCTGCAAGGGCGAGGAGAAGTTTGAAGCGTGGTTTGACACCTCGCCAGTACAGGCTGCTGGAGAAGATAAGGAAAACGGAGAAGGGAAAGACAATAAGAACCCATTTGAGGGACATGATTATACTTCCCGAATTTGTGGGACATACCATAGCAGTTCATAATGGTAAGGAGTTTCAAACCGTCTCCATCAAGCCAGAGATGATAGGTCATTATCTTGGCGAATTTGCTCTCACCAGAAAGGAGGTAAAGCATAGTGGACCAGGTGTTGGGGCAACACGTTCCTCAAAGTATCTGCCATTGAAGTGATGAAATGAAGTATTCAATAGAATTGGACCCGGAAAAAAGTGCAAGGGCTTATGGAAGGGAGTTGCACATCTCCCCAAAACACTGCGAGAACATAGCGAGAGCAATCAAAGGAATGAAGGTGAAGGATGCCAAGAAATATCTGGAGGATGTTATAAATTTCAAAAGGGCTATTCCATTCAAGACGCATAACAGGGAGAGAGCTCACAAAAAAGGAATGGGTCCGGGAGCATACCCCCAAAAGGCTTGCAGGGAAATATTGAAGATAATAAAAAATGCTGAGAACAATGCGGAATATAAGGGAATGGACCCCGAGGAAATGTATATAGCCCATATTTCAACCTATAGAGGAAGGATAATAGAGGGTTATATGCCCCGTGCTTTTGGCAGGTCGGCAGCCTGGAATGAAAGAACAACAAATGTTGAGATAATAATAGCAGAAAAGGAAGAAGGAGAGGAGGAATAACATGGCTATAGAAAGGAAATTTGTTCAGGAAAATCAGAAACGTGTTCTCATGAAGGAATTTTTGATGAAGGAAAGTGAGAGGGCCGGCTTTGGAGGGCTTAAAATACAGCGCACTCCCATGGGAACATTGATAACGTTGCAGATAGAAAGGCCCGGGCTCATAATAGGGAGAGGAGGAAAAAGAATAAAGGAAATAACTGAATTCATGGAGAAGAGTTTTCAGGTAGAAAATCCACAGATAGAAATTGAGGAGGTGGAGGGGAGCATTGCTCTGAATGCTCAACTCATGGCTCAGAAAGTGGCATCTGCTCTCGAAAGAGGATGGCATTTCAGGCGAGTAGGCCATTCCACAGTTCGCCGCATAATGGATGCTGGGGCAAGGGGATGCCAGGTAATAATTGCGGGCAAACTCACAGGAGCAAGGCACAGGACAGAGAAGTTTACTTCTGGCTACGTAAAATACTGCGGTGAAGTTGCTAAGGAGGTGATGGAAGAGGGTATGGCTGTGGCAATAACAAAGCCAGGGATAATAGGTGTTAAAGTTAGAATAATGCGTCCGGATGCCCGCCTGCCCGATGAGGTTGATATATTTGAGGAAAGGAAGGAAGAGGTGAGGGCGGAGATTGAAAAAGCCATGGAGAAGGAAGATGTGCTTGAGAAACTGGAGAAAATTGATGTAATGGATATACCCAATATGCCGAAAAATGTTCTTGAAGCATTGAAAAAGGCGGGAGTGAAGAATGCCCGCGAGGTTTATGAAATGGACATAAATGATATGGTGGAGATAAAGGGGATAGGTATAAAAAGGGCTGAGAAATTGAAGGAAATATTGAAGGAGGTGCTGGAGAAAGATGAAGGCGAAGGAAATAAGGGCAATGAGCAGTGAGGAAAGGAGAAAGAAGTTGAAGGAGTTGAGAAATGAACTTATGGAGGAGTATGGAAGAGCATCCATGGGTGGCTCACCTCCCTCCCCAGGAAGGATAAGATATCTCCGCAAGTCAGTGGCGAGATTGCTCACCATAATGAGGGAGGAAGGAGATATAGAATGAGTGAGATATGCAAAGTTTGTGGATTGCCGAAAGAACTTTGTGTGTGTGAAAAAATCGCCAGGGAAGGAAAGGAAGTAAAAATAACAACGGAGAAGAGAAGATATGGAAAAATTGTTACCGTCATCACTGGATTGGATTCGTCTGTTGATGTTGGTGAGCTGGCTAAGGAGTTGAAAAGATGTTGCGCATGTGGAGGAACCATAAAGAAGGATACCATAGAACTTCAGGGAGAGCACAAGGAGAAAGCGAAGCAGAAGCTGGAGGAGATGGGATTCGACGTAGAGGTAGAATGAGGAAAAATTTTTTAAAGCAGGAGTTTATAGGGTTGCCAGTTAGAGTCGTTGAATGTAGCGACACCACCATGCAGGGCATGGAAGGAGAGATAATTGACGAGACAAAAAACATGCTGGTGATTGAAACACAAAAAGGAATAAAAAAGGTTGCCAAGGATATAGCCGTCTTCGAAATAAACGGCGTGGTGGTGGAAGGGAAAAAAATTGCCTATAGGCCCGAAGACAGGATAAGGAAGATAAAATGATAGGAATAGAAGTTGAAGAACCCGAGGAAAAATGCAATGACCCCAAGTGCCCATTTCACGGGCATTTGAAGGTGAGAGGGGTAGCCATAAGAGGAAAGGTAGTGTCCACAGCCATGCAGCATACCATTGTGGTGGAGAGAGAAAGGCTGCATTACGTTCCAAAGTATGAGAGATATGAGAAAAGGACAAACAGGTATAAGGCTCATCTGCCCCCCTGCATTCATGTTAAGAAAGGGGATGAAGTAGTGATAATGGAATGCCGTCCTTTAAGCAAGACAAAACATTTTGTGGTGGTGGCTAAAAAATGAAAGGAATAGCATCCACAGTTACAAGAGGACTGCCCACAGGAGCCCAACTGGGATGTGTTGACAACACAGGGGCAAGGATAGTGGAAATAGTGGCAGTTAAGAACATAAAGGGGACCCATCGCCGTTATCCTGCTGCTGGCGTTGGCGACTTGGTGATGGTTACCGTTAAGAAAGGAAAGCCTGAGATGAAAAGGCAGGTGTGGCATGCTGTCATAGTGCGCCAGCGCATGCCCTATCGCCGTGCCGATGGCACCCGTGTTCAATTCGAGGATAATGCCGCCGTCATAGTAACACCACAGGGAGATATGAAGGGCTCAGCCATTAAAGGACCTGTGGCAAGAGAGGCAGCGGATAGATGGCCCCGCATAGCTGCTGCGGCTTCCATAATAGTGTGATAAAATGAGCGAGCAACCAAGGAAACAGAGGAAAATGATGTACAACGCGCCCCTCCATAGAAGGAGGAAGATGATTGCATCTCATCTAGCAGATGATTTGATATTGAAGTATAAAAGAAGGAGTTTGCCAGTCGTTAAAGGAGACACTGTCAAGGTGATGAGGGGCGAGTTCAGGGGACATACAGGAAAGGTGAGGAGTGTTGATACAAAGAAATGGAGGGTAGAGGTGGAAGGAGTTGTCATAACAAAGGTGGATGGTAAAAAAGTTCCACGCCCTGTTCATGCATCCAATTTATTGATAACCCGATTAAATTTAACAGACCCATGGAGGAGAAGAAAACTGGAGGAGGGATTGCCTGAAGAAGTTAAAAAGGAAATAGAGAAGGAGGCGGAGGAGCAGGTAAAAATAATGGAAGAGGAAATGGCAGCAGCAGAGGAGGAAGAAAAAGAAGAGATGAAGGAAGAGGAGGAGACAACAGAAGAGGAAATTGAAGAAGAGAGAGAAAAGGAGGAATTGAAGGAGGAGGAAATAAAGGAGATGGAGGAAGTGGAAGAGACAGAGAAGGAAGAAGGAACTGAGGAAGTAGAAGAAGAGGGGGAAGAGAAAAAGAAGGAGGAAGGTGATTAAATGGTGCATTTGAAGAGATTGAAGGCTCCGAGAACATGGAGGATAGAAAGGAAGGTTGCAAAATGGACTGTGAAGCCATCTCCAGGACCACACCCCTCCAACCAGAGCATGCCCCTGCTGCTGGTAGTAAGAGATTTGATAAAACTTGCCGACACCGGTAAAGAGGCAAAAAAAATAATATCATCCCGTGAAATCTATGTGGATGGAAAGGCAAGGAGAGATTACAAATTTCCGTGCGGTCTTATGGATGTGATTTCCATTCCAAAAATAGGAGAATTTTATCGTGTCCTTTTTGATACACGCGGAATTTTGAGAGTGGTAAAAATTGATGAGGAAAGGGCAAAATGGAAACTATGCAGGATAGAGAATAAAACCATGGTGAAGGGAGGGAAGTTGCAGTTGAATTTACATGATGGGAAAAACATGCTGGTGGATGAAAATGAATATAAAACAGGAGATGTTCTCAAAATCTCCCTTCCAGAACAGGAAATACTTGAGGTTATACCTCTTGCCCCTGGCAATCTGGCAATGATTACAGGAGGAAGCCATAGAGGAGAGATTGCTGAAATTGAAGAGGTTGAGATAACAAAGAGTCCCATGCCGAATATAGTTAAATTGAAGGGCTTTTCCACCATAAAGCCCTATGTTTTCCCTGTTGGTAAGGAAAAGCCTTTGGTGCAATTACCAGGAGTTGAGGAATATGTCGAATAATCCCATGAGAGAGGTAAAGATAGAGAAAGTCGTCGTTAACATAGGCGTTGGCGAAGGCGGAGAGCGCCTCCGCAAGGCGGGAAAGGTAGTGGAGATGCTCACTGGTAAAAAGCCTGTGCAGACCATTTCCAAAGGAACGAACA
>CAZTWM010000039.1:0-9226 GCA_964617935.1 uncultured Thermoplasmatales archaeon
GAGTCCTCAACAATAACAAAATACAGATTTAAAAACGGTAAATCTGTATCTGCCGCAATACTTCATAGCATGTATAGAAAATTATATAAACAGGGAGTAATAAGGAGGATTATATGAAAAGAGTATATTTGTTTAAAGAAGGAAGAGGGGATATGGTGGATATGCTGGGAAACAAGGGTGCCCAGCTGTGCGAGATGAGGAGAATTGGAGTTCCTGTTCCCCCTGGCTTTGTTATATCAACAGAAGCATGTAGAGAGTATATGAAGAAAGGTAAACTGGATGAGGATTTGAAAAAGGAAATAATGGAGGCATTGAGGAAAGTGGAAAAGGAAGCGGGAAAGAAATTTGGAGATAGTAACAATCCACTTCTTGTTTCAGTTCGTTCAGGTGCGCCAATTTCCATGCCCGGTATGATGGATACCATACTTGATTTGGGATTAAGTGATGAAATAGTGGAAAAGATGGCTGAAAATGATGAGTGGTTTGCCTATGATACCTACAGGAGATTCATGAGCATGTTTGGAAATATAGTTCTTGGAATAGAAGAAGCAAAATTTGATGAAATTCTGGAGAGGAAAAAGGAAGAGGAAGGAGTGGAGATGGATCAGGATATTTCTGCCGAGGGATTAAAGAAGGTGGTGGAAGAATACAAAAAACTCTTTACACCTCCTCCACCTGAAGAACAACTTTTCATGGCTGTGGAAGCAGTTTTTAAGTCATGGAATAATCCCAGGGCAATTAATTACAGAAAGATAAACAATCTTCCAGAGGACATAGGAACGGGAGTGGTTGTGCAAACCATGGTTTTTGGGAATATGGGAGATGACAGCATGTCAGGCGTTGCCTTCACCCGCGACCCCTCTACAGGAGAGAAGAAGATATATGGGGAATTCATAATAAACGGGCAGGGAGAAGATATAGTCTCGGGTAAGAGAACGCCGTTGCCCATTCATGAACTGGAAAAGATATCTCCGTCTGTTTATAAAGAACTGCAAAAAATAGCGGAGATGCTTGAGAGGCATTACAGGGATATGCAGGATATGGAGTTTACTGTGGAGAGGGGAAAGTTATACATGCTGCAGACAAGAACGGCTAAGAGGACGGCAATGGCTGCGGTGAAGGTGGCGGTTGATATGGCAAAGGAAGGAATAATAAGCAGGGAAGAGGCAATAATGAGGGTGGAGCCCTCTCTCATTCAGAAACTTCTCCATAAAAGAATCAAGGAAGATGAAAAGATCAAGGTGATAGCCCGCGGGCTGCCCGCCTCGCCGGGAGCGGCGACAGGTAAAATATGCTTTTCGGCAGATAAGGCGGCGGAGATGGGGGATGAGGAAAAAATTATACTTGTAAGGGAGGAGACGACGCCCGATGACATCCATGGAGTGGTAAAGTCGCAGGGAGTTCTTACTGTAAGAGGGGGGATAACTTCACATGCGGCGGTGGTGAGCAGGGGAATGGGAATTCCATGTGTTGTTGGATGTGGAAGCATAAGGATAGATGAGGAGAAGGGGCAGATGCACATAGATGGCTTGATTTTAAAAGAAGGATATACCATTTCCATAGATGGTTCAACGGGCAGAGTTATCCTTGGTGAGGTAAAGGTGATTGATGCAAAGTTTACAGATGAATTAAAAACTCTTCTGGAATGGGCGGATGAATTCAGGAGATTGAAGGTATATGCAAATGCTGATATGCCCGAAGATGCAAAAAAGGCTGTTTATTTTGGGGCGGAAGGCATAGGATTATGCAGGACAGAACATATGTTCCTGGGAAAGCGTCTGCCGGTGGTGCAGAAAATGATTCTGGAAGAGGAGAAGAAGGGGGAAGCATTGGAAGAATTGTTGAATATGCAGAGAAATGATTTTTACCAGATATTGAAGGTGATGAGTGGGAAGCCTGTGGTTATACGCCTGCTGGATGCTCCCCTCCATGAATTTCTGCCAAAATATGAGGAAATGCTGGAGAAGAAACTTACAGAAGGGCTTACGGAAGAGGAGGAAAAAATAATGCAGAAGGTTCTGGCAATGAAGGAGGCAAACCCGATGCTTGGATTCAGAGGGGCAAGGGTGGCGATGCTTCACCCAGAAATATACAGAATGCAAGCCCGTGCCATAATGGAAGCAGCATTCATGGCTATAGAAGAAGGATATGAAGCAATCCCATACATAGAGATACCCATTGTGAGTGAGAGGAAGGAAGTGGAGGGCATTAAGAAGGAGGTGAAGGAGGAGATTGGAAAAGTTTTTGAGGAGAAGGGAAGGAAGATGGATTACAAAATAGGTACAATGATAGAAATACCTCGTGCATGCATTATTGCCGATGAACTTGCTGAAGAAGTGGATTTCTTCTCCTTTGGAACCAACGATTTAACCCAGACAACATTTGGTTACAGCAGGGATGATGCAGGAAAGGAGTTCCTGGAATATTACGTGGAGAATAAAATTCTTCCCAATGACCCCTTCGCTGTCCTTGATGAGAAAGGAGTGGGCATGCTGATAAAAATGGCTGTGGAAAAGGCAAGGGGTGTAAAAAAGGAGATGGAGATAAGCATATGCGGTGAGCATGGAGGGGAGCCAAAATCCATAAAATTCTTCCATAAAATTGGAGGGGATGCCGTCAGTTGCTCTCCCTTCAGGGTTGCCATTGCGCGCCTTGCTGCTGCCCAGGCGGCAATTGAAGAAAAACATCCTAAAATTTAAAAAAGGAGGAGCCTTTAGCAACGAAAATGCTTGATGAGAAACAGCGTTACCTGTTCAAAAGGAAAATAGACGAAATTAAAAGCGTTAGAGGACAGCATACTGAGTTGATTTCTCTTTATATTCCTCCCAACAAAATGATAAGCGACGTCATGGCTCAACTCAGGGATGAGTATTCCCAGTCATCCAACATAAAATCTAAGCAGACTCGCAAGAATGTTCTTTCAGCCATAGAATCAATAATGTCAAGGTTGAGATATTTCAAAAAGCCCCCACCCCATGGAATGGTTTTATTTGTGGGTATGGTTGGAGACCCGCCAAAACTATTTGCGGAAATAATTGAGCCGCCTTTGCCCATCAACATCTACCTCTACAGATGTGATTCACAGTTTTATACGGAGCCACTGGAAGAAATGATAGAAGAACAGGATGTGTATGCCCTCCTCCTCATAGACAGAAGGGAATGCACCATCGGTTTTTTGATAGGAAGCAGGATAGAAATGGCTGCCTATTTAACATCCCGCGTTCCTGGAAAGCATGGAAGGGGAGGGCAGAGCCAGCGCCGATTTGAACGTCTTACTGAAATAGCAGCCCATGAATGGTTTGTTAAGGCGGGGGAGAAGGCGTCCCAACTTTTTCTGGAGAAAAAGAATCTTAAAGGAGTGCTTGTGGGAGGGCCGGGTCCGACAAAAAGAGAATTTGTCAATGGCAACTACCTGGATTACAGGATAAAGGATAAACTCATTGGCATATATGATACAAGTTATACAGATGAATATGGATTGAGGGAGTTGATAAACAATGCATCCAGCGATTTGGAGGAACTGGATGTGATAAAGGATCAAAGGCTTGTTCAGCGATTTTTGAATGAGGTAAGAAAGGACAGCGGGCTTGCTATTTATGGTGAGGAGGAGGTGAGGAAGGCGCTGGAGGCGGGAATGGTGGAGGTGGTGATTGTTTCTGATGCCCTTAAAAAATATAAGGTGAAGGCGAAATGCAAAAATTGCGGGCATGAAATGAATAGGGTGGTGGAAAACACTGATATAAAATGTCCTGAATGCGGCATGCCCATGGATATTGTGGAGAAGAAGGACATAATAGAGGAATATGCTGAACTGGCGGAGCAGAGTTCTGCGGAGATAGCAATAATAGGGAGAGAAAGCGAGGAGGGGGAGATACTCTACAAGGCTTTTGGCGGGGTGGCTGCCCTCCTGCGATACAAAACAGATTTTTAGAGCACCGCAAAGTTTATATCCCACATGAATTTGTTTGAATATGGCAAAGAAAAACAGAAGCGGCTTTCAATCTGCGGCTGGTTTGATAAGATACTTTGAGGAGGAGAAGACAGGGGTTAAGATAGATCCGAGAGTAATAATTGTCCTTTCAATCCTTACAGCCGTAATCATAACAGCTCTGAAGATTCTCTATCCTGTATAATGTTTGTTGTTTTGATGGGCCCTGCCGCAGCAGGCAAAAGTAGCATAGCCAGGAGATTTTCCAAAGAAGGTATAATAATAAATCTGGATGCAGCCACACCATCCCATGCCCATATAGATATAAGAAAATGGGTGAGGGTGGAGGATATACAGAAAAAATACAGACTTGGTATAAATGGGGCGTTGCTCAAGAGCATGGAAATAATCGCAGGAATGGACGAGTGGATTCCCTCTAATTTAAATAAATTAAAATTTGTTGACACTCCAGGGCAACTGGAAATATTTTTATATCATGATTTTGGGCGAAGGATAGTGGAGAAGATTTCCACCATGGATACAGTTGTTTCTGTTTTCATTGTGGATGCTCAGGAAATAAAATCTCTGGAAAACTATCTTGCCATACTGGCACAAAATGCTATAATCAATTTAAAATTGATGGTTCCATCTGTGACAGTAATAAATAAAGTGGATATGGTGGAGAAGGAAAGAATAAGGGGGTATTTTGATAGAGAGAAAATTGAAGAAATGATTGAGAGGGGAGATGCTCTCACCTCTCTCGCAAGAGGATTGATTGAATATGTTGAATATACAAGTATAGAGCAACGTCCTCTACTTGTTTCGGCAAAAACAGGTGAGGGGATGGATGATTTATATTCTGCCATTCATGAATCTCACTGTTCATGTGGTGATCTCTCCTGATTTTTTTATGATTGCACCACACATTTTATAAATATACTTTATTTTCATTGGATATGAGAAAACTGTCTTTACTGCTGGCAATTATGCTGCTAATACCCATATCCGCAGTGCCCATATCAACTGCAAGTGATTTACCCACAATCAATGCACAGGACGAACTTTATGGTTTGGCTGTGGATGATAATGGCAATGTTATAACGGTGGGGCAGCATTATGATGGGAGCAAATATGTCATGAGATTGCAGAAGTATAATGGCAATAATGGCAAAATATCATGGCAAACGGATTTTGATAAATATGCCACCAATGTTGGCAAGGCGGTGGTGATTCACAATGGCTACATATATGCTGGAGGTGTTGTGGGGCATGAAATTGCGGGAATACCAATACCCCAGACAGATTATATTATTGTAAAGTACGATGAAAATGGTAACAAAATCGTGAGTAACACCTACGACAATGGATTTGCTGACTTTCTCATGGATATGACCATGGGTGGAGATGGTTACATATATGCCACAGGAATGACTCTCTATATAGATATCTCCTCAAAGCAACTGACAAATGTTGATTTCTGGACACTGAAAATAGACCCTGACAGTCTGAATAAAGTGAAGGATGTGATATATGACAGTGACATAGATGCCGCCTTTGGAATTGATGCAAAGGGAAACGATGTGGTTGTAACAGGAGCCGTTCAGCAACAGAACAGCAATGTGAGCGAGTTTTTCACCATAAAATATGACAACAACCTCAATGTGATATGGGAAAAGGAGTATTATCAGGGAAAGACATGCTCTGCCTCTGACGCCGCCATCCTTTCAGATGGAAGCATAGCAGTCACTGGATATGAGATAACAGATAAGGTGAAGGTGGAGGATTTCTTCACCATTCTCTATTCTAGTAGCGGAGAAAAAGAATGGACCAAAAAGGAGACAGATGACTATAAAGATGATGCTCTTTCCGTTGCAGTTGACTCACATGATAACATAATTGTTGGGGGATACAGGACAATAAAGGTGAACAATGTTTTTCATGAAAAATGGTATCTCATAAAATATGGCAGTGATGGAAGTGTAAAATGGGACAAAATGGATAACGTGGAAGGAGAAATAAAAAGAGTTGTGGTGGATGCCAACGATAACATAATTGCTGCAGGTTATAAAATGGTTGGGGGAGATGAAGAATATTGCATAAGGAAATATTCTCCAGATGGTGACAAAATATGGGAAGCATCATCTGAAAATCCTTCAGCGCCTTTGCATGCAGATTTCACATGGACTCCTGCCCAGCCAACAAGAAATGACTATGTGCATTTCAATGATTTGTCTACGGGCGATATTCAGTCATGGCACTGGGATTTTGGGGATGGGACGACAAGCAATGAGCAGAGCCCTGTACACCAATATACTCAACTGGGAACATTTACAGTTACCCTAACCATCAAATCCACCACTGGAGAGAATAGCATAACAAAAAATATCACCGTGGTTAATGCTCCGCCTTCAGCAGATTTTTCTTACACTCCCCTCAATCCTGTTGTGAACGACACCATTTCCTTTGATGCAGGTGCAAGCGTTGATTATGATGGAAGCATTGTTTCCTATGCATGGGACTTTGGAGATGGAAATACATCTACTGGAAAGACCACCTCCCATGTATATTCTTCTTCAGGAAAATATACAGTAACGCTTACCATCACCGACAATGATGGGGCTGTAAAGAGCATTTATAAATACATAAGTGTGAATGAGCCGGGGAGCAACATACCTCCCATTCCTTCATTTACATACTCCCCCTCCAGTCCTGGTGTAGGAGATACCGTAACCTTCAATGCTAGTGCCAGTTATGATGAGGATGGAACAATCCAGTTGTATATATGGGACTGGGGCGATGGCTCAGCGCCGGAGGAAAAAACATTGCCCTCGACAGTTCATTCCTGGGACAGTGATGGAGAATATACTGTTACTCTTACCGTAAGAGACAACAATGGAAGTGAAAATTCCTTCAGCAAGCAGATAGTTGTTGGAGGAATTGGAGAGAACGAACGACTCATTCTCCTTTGTGGAAATATTGATTTTATGAGCATAGAGAAAGGAGAAAAGAGAAGTGTTAGTGTGAAAGTAATGGCAGATGATTTCATAGCAAAAAACGTTAGTATAATTATCTTGGAGGATGGTAATCTAACAATTACACCTCTAAACACCATACCCACCCTTAATCCAGGTGAAACCAAGGAGATAGGCCTTCAGATAAAGGTACCGGAAAACATGAGTGAGGGGACAGTCAAAATAAAACTGAAGGCAGTTTGTAATAAAGGTGTTGAGAGCAGCGAGGAATACGTAAATATAGTGATTCATAGTGGCAAAACACCATCTTTCACCTTTGTGATGCTGGCAATGGCAGCCCTTGCAGTAGTTGCATTGAAGTATAAAAAGAAGAGATGAATAATTTAATCAACGTAACCAGATTCATCATTGGGCTTTCCATATTATCCTATGGTGCCTATACAGATTTGAAAACAAGGGAAGCAAGCAACAAGTTATGGCTGTTGATGGGCATAATGGGAGCAGTGCTGTTGATAGTGGAAAGACCAGATGCTGCGGAAACAGCCATTTCCATTGCCATCTCATTCCCTCTTGCCCTCCTTCTCTACATTTTTGGTATGGGGGGAGCGGATGTAAAAGCAATGTGGGGCATTGCTCTCCTTTCTCCTTTACCACCTTCCTTTTATTCTCTTCCTCTCTCTCCCTCTCCAATTTTCATATTCCCCTTAACCGTGCTCATAAACTCACTCTTCGTCATAATTCCCCTGCCCCTTGCATTTCTCATCTATAATGCCCTTAAGGGAGATGTGGAATTTCCCCAGTGCCTTTTTGGATATAAAATGGATTCAAACAAAGCAAAAAATTCATTTGTATGGAGCATGGAAAGGGAGGATGGAAGAAAGGGAATAATGCCTGTAAAAAATTTTGATTTTGATTCAGCAGGCAATAAAAGATTATGGGTCACACCTCAAATGCCATTTCTTGTATTCATAACCGTTGGATTCATCATCTCCTTCATATTTGGAGATATACTATTTTCCCTTCTTTCTCTCCTTCAATAAATTCTCCAGTTCTTCAGCCCTCTGTTTCATTGTCTCAATCAACCTTTTCTGGCTCAATATCAAATTCCTCACCGACTGCTTATACTCCTCTGCCGCAGAATCGAGTATGACGCCCACAAGGCGGCGGTGGCGATTTATGGCTTTAACGAGGCGGAGATATTCTTCTGCCACCTCTTCCCCCACCTCTTTTTTCAGTTCTTCATATGTTTTCCTTGCCTCCTCCTCTCTTTCAAAAATGTCCTGTATTTTTTTGATAAGGGTCACCTTTGTGAATGGCTTTACTATATAATTCTCTATTTTATCCACGGGCTTGTTTCTGGTATCATCTGGAGTGAGGGGCAGGGCGGTGAGCATGGAAACAGGTATGTTTTTCAGTTCCTCATCCTCCTTTATTTTTTTCAGTGTTTCCCATCCATCCATTTTTGGCATGAGAATATCTAGAAGTATCAAATCAGGCTTCTCTTTCTTCGCCTTTTCGTATGCCTCTTCACCATCATAGGCAGTGATGATTTCATACTCATTTTCAAGCATTCTCTTAACTATTTCCACAATCTCGGGCTCATCATCTGCAATTAGTATCTTTTTCTTTTTCATCATGCCGCCTCCTGCAGTTTCACCAGAATTTCCCTTATGGTATTTGATGATTCTATAATATCCTTAACCAGTTGTTTTCCAAAGGGTTGAAAATCCTCCCCCCCTCCTGCCTCAATCCTTTTCCTTATCATTTCCATTATTGAATCTGGGGGTGGCATTTCCAGTTCAATCTTTTCTATATCCCTTCCTCTCAGGAATTGTTTAACCCCTTCCACCATTTCCACAGAGGCGAAAATGACTGAGATGTGTAACTTTTCCTCATCCAGTTTGCTCACCACATATTTTATTATATTCTCATCCTTAACAAAATCCACATCATCTATCATCAGAAGAACCGGTATTTCGATATACTGCTTCCTTAAAAAAATTCTTGAAAAAAATGATGCTCTTGTCTCACGCTCCAATGTATCTTTGAAATCCTCAAATTTTAAATCATCTCCTCCATGAAAATAAATTGGCTTTACTTTATAAAGAGGTGCAAATTCCCTGATCCATAAAAGAAAGGTTGTTTTTCCAATCCCCGTTTTCCCCATAATCCAGAAACACTCACTTTTTCCCCCCAGCGCCTTAAGAATAATCTTCCTCGCCTCCTCTTTATAAACCATAAAATTTGGATTAGGTTCATTCGGGTTAAGGTATATATTTTCCACCATTTGCATATAAATGCCATATCATATATATTTCTTTCACTT
>CAZTWM010000040.1:0-8923 GCA_964617935.1 uncultured Thermoplasmatales archaeon
CGTTTATCAGCATAATGAAAAAAATTTTATAGTATAAAAATTATCCCTGTTCATGAAAAGAATAATAGCCTTTCTGGCGATAGCGGGCGTTATACTTGCCATACCGGCAAGCAATGCGGTGGATTTTGAGGTAAGCGTGAATGACATGAGCGGAGATGTAAGCAATCCAGATATAGACATAACCAAGGTGTGGACAACCGTGGAAGGAGACAAACTTGTTTTTCACATGCAAGTGGCGGGCAACATAGACACAACATGCATATATCAGGTTATGGCGGACAATGGACCGCAGGAAGTAGGAGCAATTTACAGTAATGGAGTAGCATATTTCTCCGGAACAACATCTGCGGGACAGCCAGAGGTTAACATAAACGGGGATACAATAACAATAAAGATGCCCTATGGAATGGTTTCTTCATGGAATTCCTTCACCATAAAAGCAGTTACGCATGATAATTCAGGAAACACTGACTGGGCTCTTTCCACCGAAGGAGGCGGCGAAGAAGGCGATGGAGGAAATGAAGAAACAACCAATCCGGGAGATGAAACACCGACAGATAAAAGCATAGATGTTAAGATAACCAGTGTTAAATACAGCATTGAAAAAAGTGATGGTGGAACCAAATGGCATACCCATGTCATCATTGAGGGAACCACCAATGGCGTTGACCACGTTTCCCTTTCCTTTGTAACCTATTACAAAAACGGAAGTTACGACGTTTCCGGCTGGATGAAGGGTCCTGTGGAAATTCAGCCAGGAAGTTTCATGGGCAATGAAATAACAACATTCTTCTTCAATTCCACAGAAGGCAACTGGAATAAATGGAAACTGGAAATAGATGCAAAATATCCCGTCACAGAGCCCACCTATGAATGGGTGGATGACAGCAAGGAGGTGGACAAATTCGTCATATATGCAAGGGCCTTCAAAGATGCAGAGGAGACAAAATGGAATCAGGCAAAATATGAAACAAAACCATCCTTTACATCAAATGGAGCAGTATATAACATGGGTGGAAGCAGTGAGGAGAATGAAGGAGGAAAAACACCGGGCTTTGAAATGATTTCACTGGCTATAGGAATCTCGGCAGTGGCGATATTGAGGAGGAAGAAATAATTTCCTTATCTCCCTCTTTCCTTTTCTATGATTTTTTCCATCGCATTTATTGCCTTTCTCAGGGCATTGCGAAATCCCCATCCATCTTCTGATACAACAAAAAGCCCCTTTGGCGAGGAAATTCTGATTTTGCAGTGAATCAATGGCATACCTCTTTTCTTTTCCCTGTACTGCTTTAAATAAACATACACATACCCGCTTTCCAGAAATTCTCTCTGCTTTCTTATAAGTTCCTGCATATATGCCATTCCCTCTTCCTCATCAAATCCCTCTATTTCTTCAGCCTCGCCACAAAACTGAATGAAAAATCTTTCCTCCTTTTCTTCATGGGCAAGTGGTTCCAGCAAATCTTTTATGGTAACAATGCCCATCAATTTTCCCTCCTTTCCTATGAGCATTCCCCCGATTTTATTTTCCAGCATTTTCTCAACAACTTCCTTCACCTTTGCATCAGGAGGCATTATTAATGGAGGAGAGGTCATTATTCCCTTCACAGGTATTTTCAGATATCTCTTCTTTTCGGCAATAAACTCTCCATATTCTGGCTTTTCTTCTGGATGTATCACCTTCTCCACTAAATCACGGAGAGTTATCACTCCAATAACTTTTCCTTCCTCCACCACTGGCAGTCTTGATATATTGTGTTTCCTGAATATTTTCACCACCTTTCCTATACTTTCATCGGGAGGGATGGTTAAAGGGCTGGAGGTCATAAATTTCTCCACTTTCTCCTCCCCAATCTCCTTCTTCACCACCCTCCTTAGAATATCAACATCTCTCACCACTCCAACTATGTTTTCGTTCTCAAAAACGGGAAGATAAAATATTCCACTTTCCAGCATAAGGCGGGCTGCTTTTCCTATGCTTTCATTTAATCTAAGCCTCGGTGCATGTCTCACAAATCTTTTTACCTTAGCCTCAGGTGAAATCTTTGCCCTGAGTATGTCCTTTCTTGTTATAACGCCCCTGTATTCATCGCCATCCATAACAATGAGAACCTCATTCTTTTCAAAAAGGGAGAGGGCATGGGAGATGGTTTCTTCGCTCCCTATCACCTCAAAATTTCTGCTCAATATTTCTTCAGTTATCATCTCGACCCCTCTCTTTCAAATTTCTCCGCGATGCCGATATATCTCTTTAATTCCTCCTCGGTCATGGGCTTTACATTCCTCAATGCTTCCTCGAAATGCTTTTTCTTTATCTTCATCTTTCCCATTTCTTCCTTCTTCAATTCCCCGCCCTTCTGTATATACTCCCTGATTGCCGCCATCACAGCCTCATTGCATAGTGCCGCAATATCTGCTCCTGTATAGCCTTCGGTTCTCTCAGCCAGTTCATCTATGTTCACATCCTTTGCTAAGGGCTTCTTTTTGGTATGTATCCTGAATATCTCCTTCCTCGCTTCTTTATCTGGAGGTGGAATGTATATAAGGCGGTCAAATCTTCCTGGGCGCAGCAGGGCAGGGTCTATTATATCTGGTCTGTTGGTGGCTGCTATAACTGTTACATCCCTCAACTCCTCCAGTCCGTCCAGTTCTGTGAGCAACTGACTTATCACCCTCTCCGTCACATGGCTGTCGCCCATACCACCTCTTGAAGGAGCAATTGCATCTATTTCATCAAAGAATATTATGCATGGCGCCGCCTGTCGAGCCTTTCGGAATGTCTCCCTAACCGCCTTCTCACTCTCTCCCACCCACTTGGATAAAAACTCCGGACCTTTAACACTTATGAAATTTGCCTCGCTTTCCGTCGCCACCGCCTTGGCAAGCAAAGTTTTTCCAGTTCCTGGAGGGCCATAGAGTAATATGCCCTTGGGCGGTTTGGCATCCATGCGCTGGAAGAGTTCGCCATATCTGAGGGGCCATTCAACTGCTTCCTTCAACTGCTGTTTAGCCTTATTTAAACCACCTATGTCATCCCATCTTACATTTGGTGCTTCTATAACCACCTCTCTCATGGCAGACGGTGACATGGACTTAAATGCTTCATAAAAATCCTTGCCGGTTACCTCAAGTTTGTTTAGAATCTCTGCTGGGATTGTCTCCGCCTCCAGGTCTATATCGGGGAGAACTCTTCGCAAAGATCTCATGGCAGCCTCCTTGCATAATGCTTCCAAATCTGCTCCTGAATAACCATGTGTCATCTCAGCCAGTTTGTCAAGGTTTACATCCTTAGCAAGGGGCATTCCTCTCGTATGAATATCCAGAATTTCCCTCCTTCCTTTCTTATCAGGTATTCCAATCTCTATTTCTCTATCAAATCTTCCCGGTCTCCTCAAAGCAGGGTCTATGGCATTCACCCTGTTGGTTGCCCCTATTACAACAACCTTGCCCCTTTCCTCCAGTCCATCCATTAATGCAAGTAATTGAGCAACAACTCTTCTCTCCACCTCTCCATGCACTTCCTCTCTTTTTGGAGCAATGGAATCAATTTCATCTATGAAAATTATGGAGGGGGCATTTTCTATGGCTTCATTGAATATCTTGCGAAGATTTTCCTCACTTTCCCCATAATACTTGCTCATTATTTCAGGACCACTTAATGAATAGAAATTGGCATTGGTTTCATTAGCCACTGCTTTGGCAAGCAACGTCTTTCCAGTGCCGGGAGGACCATGGAGGAGAACTCCTTTGGGCGCTTCTATTCCCAGCCTTTCAAACAATTCAGGATGCTTTAATGGAAGTTCTATCATCTCCCTCACCTGCTTTATCTCCTCCTCCAGCCCTCCAATATCCTCATATGTAATGCGGGGTATCTTAGCCTCCTCCTTCGCCACCTTCTCACTCACCTTTATTTCTGTGGATGCACCTATTATAACCGCCTCTGCGGGGGGAGAAATGGAGGTTATAACCATATCAAGTCTTCTACCCATTATATTGAGAGTGATTACATCACCTTTTGTTACAACCCTCCCCTCCATTATATGGGAAAGATATGCGTCCATACCAACTATCCTCAACTCTTCGGTTGGAGAGAATACAACTTTGTTAGCAGTCTTTGCCTGCGCCTTTCTCACCTTTACCTTATCGTCTATGCCAACGCCTGCATTTCTCCTTGTTATACCATCTATCCTTATTATCTCCTTTTCTGCGTCCTCAGCATATCCGGGCCAGTAAATGCATGCCGTACTTTTCTTTCCATCTATCATAACAACATCACCAGGCACCAGCCCCAGTTCCTTTGCTATGCTGCTATCTATTCTTGCTATTCCCCTTCCAACATCCCTTGACTTTGCTTCTTCAACCCTCAAAACCTTCTCCACTCTCTTCTCCTTATTCATTTTAATCACCTCTTTTTATAATAAATAAAGAAAGGAAAAGAAATCAACTCACCTTTATTTTCTTCCCTTTCTTCTTCGGCTTGATTTTCTTTAACTCCACGTCAAGCACTCCATTCTGGTATGTTGCCTTTGCTGAATTGGCGTCCACCTCACATGGCAGTTTCACTTCCTTGTAGTATTTCCTTTCCTTGGTATCCACCTGTATTTTCAGCGTATCATCCACCACTTCCAGTTCAATGTCATCCTTTTTCACTCCCGGAACTTCTGCTGTAACACTCACCTTGTCATCTCCTTCTATAACATCCACCAGTGGCTCCCTTACCTCTTCCTGTATCCCTGGCTTGCTGGGAACATTACCGAATTCCTGGAAATGCGGTTTGCCATCAGGACCTATTCTCATACTCCACCCATATATGATGGGTCCGCCTTCTCTGGGTGACGGTATTTTTCCCTCCATGACATCTTTCATTATTTTATTCATGTAATGCTGCATTCTGCGGAATTTCTCATCAAATTCTTCGAAGACATCCTCGAATCCCCATTCCTCGAACCAATCAAATGGATCCTTTCTGTCCTTATCCTTTTTCCACACCATTTTCATCACCTCGAAATATATATTTGTTGTTATATAAATAATTTACGCTCATTTTGTGAATGTTATAGAGCCTGCAAGAAATGCAATAAGGGCAATGAACATGGCAGCAAGTGTATATTTCCTTGCCCTCCCATCATTTTTAAGAATTAATGATATTGAGTA
This sequence comes from uncultured Thermoplasmatales archaeon, assembly GCA_964617935.1. Classification (GTDB taxonomy): domain Archaea; phylum Thermoplasmatota; class E2; order UBA202; family JdFR-43; genus JAGGZK01. The sequence continues at coordinate 5,158 of CAZTWM010000040.1, forward strand.
AATGAAAATGGAATTGCTTATTATAAGGAATGAAAGGAAAAGAATGTTTCCATAATATCTTGAATCAATTTTGAAAAAGAAAGGAATAAAACTCAGTGCTATGGCAAGGAGAATAAAAACTGAGGCTATCTCATTGGATTTTTTTATTCCAAAATAGTGGGGAAACGACTTCGTTCCTCTCAATTTATCCCCTTCAAAATCCATAACATCTTTTATTATCTCCCTCCCCCCTCCTGAAAGAAAGGCGAGGAAGGCAAAGAAATACACTATGGATGGCACATCCTCTCTCACAGCAACTGCTCCGAATACAAAGGGGATTGCCATAACAAAGGCAATGTAAAAATTACCTATCACCTTTATCTCCTTCAATTTTACATCATAAATAGTGGCTATTACAAGATTTATGAGGGCTATGTAAAAACATGTTTTATTTACCATAAGACTGCTTAACATTCCAATGGGGGAGAATATAAGATATATTGCCATGGCACTGGAGGGTTTCAAATCTCCTCTAACCAGAGGTCGGTCCATCCTCCTATTTTTTTTATCCACTTCATAATCAAAATAATCATTTAAGGCGAAGGCACCCATTTCAAGAAAAAGTGCTGTGAGGAAAGCAAAAATATATTTTTTAACATCGGGAATACCCCCTGCTATAAGTGCCCCAATCAATATGGCTATGCACAGCATTATTCCATGGTCAACTCTTGTTAAATCAACAAATGCCCTGATTTTTTTCACATTTTTGAATGAAATTCCTCTAAAAACGTTTTCCATTTTTGGTGTTTATCAAATAAAATGGAGAGTGCTATGCAAATCCCTCAAATTCCTCAGTTATAAGAGCCCATTCCTATATACGTCCAAAGACTTACCATTATTAAAGGAGTTGAAGAGAGGGAATATTTTCCTTCCTTCAACAACAATCCATTTTCCCTCAATGGTGAGAAATGTGCCGCTAACAATTAATGACTTCCTTCCCTCCAGTCCTGTTTTTATTATAAGGGCATCCTTCCCCCCATTTCCATAACTCTCTGTATACCCTGCTATATATATTCTTTTATTATCCACATCTACGGAAGTGGCTGCATCCTCCCCGCTGCCTCCCCATATTTTACTCCATGAAAGCATGCCATCGGAATCATATTTAAGGAGAAGGACATCGCCATTTTTTCCATAACTTCTGCTTATCCCAACAATATATGTCACATCATTATACACTGCTGAATCCATTGCCTCATCATTTTCCTCCTCGCCCCACCTTCGCTCAAAAATCATGTTTCCGTCTTCATCATATTTCAGAAAAAGAGCATGAGGGGTATATGATGCAGTATTTCCAACCATGTAAAGGTATGGAGAGGCATATTCCATTCCCACCAGTTCATCATCATCCTCTCCACCCCATGTTCTGAGCCATTTCACATTTCCAGTATCCCCAAAGCCAAGGATAATAGCATCCTTTCCTCCTACACCATAACTTTCAGTATATCCATCCACATACACACCTTCTGATGTGACAACCACTCCATTTCCTACCTCATCCCCTGCTTTCCCCCAGAATTTATTGGAAAGAAGGTCGCCGTTCATATCAAATTTCAGGAGTAAAATATCGCTTCCCAGCACGCCATAACTCCTGGTGAAGCCACAAACATATATTTCATTGTCGTATACATAGATGTCTTTTCCCTCATCGTCACCGCCACCTCCCCAAGTTTTGAACCATTCCTTTTTTCCATCCAGATTATATTTGGAAATAAATACATCTTTGTTGCTACTCTTTTCAGTTGTTCCCGCCACATATATGTAATTCCCTGAAACCATCAGAGCATTTGCCTCCGCCTCTCCCTTTCCACTCCATGTCGTATTCCATATAAGATTTCCATTGTCATCATATTTCAGAAGAAAAGCCTTTTTATTTCCGTAGGAGGTGGTTGAGCCACAAACATAGATGTTCCCATCAACAACATCCATATCTGTTATTACATCATCTCCGCCCCCTCCCCATGTTATTGACCAGTAGGATTTTATTTTACCAGGCGAAGAAACAAAGGGATTGCTTTCTCCATCTCCTCTGGTATATGGAATGAATGCCATGAAATTTGTTGCAATAAGAATTAAAGCAGCAATTATAACCAGTTTCCTATCTGGCATTAAACTCATATTTTCTATATTCCATGGGATTATATAAATTTGTTGCGAGGCAAGGGAAACAACAGATTATAACCTTTTCCTCTCAGGTATTTTAATGGGGAATTTTCATCTTTACTTTGCCCCCTTTAAATATTTAAAAAATTTTATTAACCTTATACAAATTTCCTTCTTATGATAAAGATAAACAAGGGACTGCTTTCCTTTCTGTCAGGGCTGGGTTTCATGGGACTGGGTTTCTACATTGTATTCTTCGCCTTTGTTGATATGGATTACATGCTTCTGGGAAACTATCTCCTCCTGTTTTCCATAATAAACAGTGTGCTTGCATGTGTGGTGGTATATTTCCTTTCCATTGCCTTCTCCTTCCATGAAGGCAGGATACAGATGGATACAACCACAGGTGGATTCATGGGCGGAATACTGAGTATGGTTGCCATAATTTTGATGATAGTATCCTTCAGAATGGAAGACCTTGGTTTAATGAATAACCTTACCACAATGCAAAAAATACATCCTCTGATTTCATTTTTCCTGGCGTCCGCCTGCACCATTCTCCTGCTATGGCCTGAGGAAAAGAAGGAAGAAAGATGGTGAGGATTGTATACAGGTATGGGCACAGAATAGGAAGGGATAAGAGGATAACCACGCATGTTGCCCTGGTGGCGAGGGCATTTGGTGCGGATGGAATTGTTGTGGATACCTTGGACAAAAAACTGGAGGAGGGAGTAAAAGATGTGGTGGAAAGATTTGGAGGGAATTTTTTTATAAAGACAGGGCTGGAATGGAAGAAATATTTTAGAAAATGGGAGGGAAAGATGGTTCATCTCACCATGTATGGTGAGAATGTTATGGATTGCATTGATGAGATAAAAAAATGGGATGATATTCTCATAGTGGTAGGCTCGGAAAAGGTTCCGGGAGAATTCTATCAGTTGGCGGATTACAATGTTGCCATAGGAAACCAACCCCATTCCGAGGTGTCTGCACTGGCAATTTTTCTTCATTTACTGACAGAGGGAGAATGGATGAGGAAGAAATTTAATGGAGTGATGGAAGTTATTCCCACGGCAAGAGGAAAAAGGGTGAAATACAATTATGAAGAAATATTGAGGAGGGAGGGATGCAGCCCCTCCGTAATAAATCATTGCAGGAAGGTGGCGGATTTAGCCATGGAGATTGCCAGAAGAATCAAAGAAAGGGGCATAGAGGTGGATATGGAGGCAGTTTATGCTGGAGCAATGCTCCATGATTTGGGAAGGGCAAGGACTCATGGAATAATGCATATAGTGGAAGGAGTGGAGATGGCTAAGAAGTATGGAGTGTCGTCGAAGGTGCTGAATATAATAAGGAATCATGGGGGAGCGGGTATTGATGAGGAGGAAAGTAAAAAACTGGGTTTGCCCCCTGGAGATTATACGCCCCGCAGCATAGAGGAAATGATTGTTGCTCATGCGGATAATTTAACGGGCTACGATTACAGAGAATTCAGGAGGGCTTATGAAAAATTCAGGAAGAAGGCGGGGGGAAAAGCAGCAGTAAAATTAAAAGAACTGCATAAAAGATTGAGTGAGATGGCAGGCACTGATATAGATGAAATTGTGAAGGAAATGAAATAGTT
>CAZTWM010000041.1:0-8909 GCA_964617935.1 uncultured Thermoplasmatales archaeon
TTTCATATATGAATCGAAAGATTGCTGTTGTGTTTGCCATTGTGATGTTTTTACCAGTTATCCAGATGGCAACGTCTGCTGGGAACTTGAATGTCAATGAGAATATGGCGGCATCAACCGCCACTCATACAGTGCTTCTGGAGTTAGGGGTTTTAACCACGTGCCCATACTGCCCTGGTGCCGAGGAGGTGCTGAAAGAGATAGCATCATCTCCTCCTTCTTCGTTCTATTATGTAGTACTTGTTTATGATGCAAGCGATGCAGCAATGGTAAGGGGGAGGGAATTGAAGGATATGTATGTTCCAATGCTTTATGTGGACGGTGGTTATTATGTTGTGGAATGGGGAATGACTGGAAAATCTGACTATGAGAATGCCATCAAAGAAGCGGCAAACAGAAATGTGCATGATGTCGATATGTCCATGGATGCAACCTGGAATAACGGAAACATAGATATTTCCATCACCATAACCAATCATGGCGGTGCTTATCTTGGTCATCTCCGTCTTTATATAGTGGAGAAGGATTCCAGATGGGTGGATTCCAAGGGCAAGCATTATAACAATTCTCTCTTGGACTATCGCGATGACTATGTTTTTATAGGCGGGGGAGGAAGCAAGAATATAGAAACCACCTGGAGCAACTCCTATAATCTGGAGGAGGGCAACGCCATGGTCATTGCCACCATTTCCTACTGGCTTCCAAAGATAGGCGTTAATCCACCAAATCCATGGTATTACAGATATTTCCTCGCCCAGCCGGTGGATGAATGTGTTGGAGTGGATTTATAAATCCCTCCTTTTTACCTTTTTTAGAAATGAGCAACAGGATAAGCAGGAGTGAAGGATTGCCCATCCATAAATTTCTTCATTACAAAAAAGTTAAATTTCCTTTGGCATTTCCTAATGCATGGAAATAAGAGACAATCTTCTATACACGGAAAGCCATGAATGGGTTTTGATTAATAATGGAGTGGCGAGGGTTGGCATAACCGAACATGCCCAGGAAGAATTGACGGATATTGTTTTTGTGGAACTGCCAGAAGAGGGAAAGGAGTTCAAAAAAGGAGAAGTCATGGTGACTCTCGAATCTGTGAAATCTGTGGCTGATGTGTATGCACCCATTACAGGAAAAATCATTCAAGTCAATGAAAAACTAAATGATGAGCCTGGCTTGATAAACTCCTCGCCCTATGATGATGGGTGGCTGGTGGAGATGAGTATTGAAAGTGAGGAGGAGTTGAAAAATCTCCTCTCGCCCGAGGAATATAGAAAGTTGATTGAGTAAAGATTTATAAAATAAAAAGAGATTAAGGAGAGGGAGAAAAATGAGCAGAGAAAATTTCCAGTCCCTGATACCGCCTGAGAAGAGCATTCCTGAATTAACCTTTAAAGCCGTTCTCGTGGGTGTGATTCTTGCAATTGTTATGGGTTCAGCGAACGCATACCTGGGCTTATATGCGGGAATGACAGTATCTGCCGCCATTCCTGGAGCCATTATGGCTCTTGCCATTTTGAAACCCTTCAAGCCTACTGTACTGGAAGTAACACTTGGAATGATGGGGGCAGCATCTGGAGAGGCACTGGCAGCAGGAGTTATCTTTACAATCCCCGCCCTTGTTGTCATAGGAGTATGGACACAGATTCATTATCTTGAGACCACCGTTATAGCCCTCATAGGAGGCATACTGGGTGTGCTATGGATGGTTCTTTTAAGGAGAGCCCTCATTGTAAAAACCGACTTGCCCTTCCCTGAAGGTATAGCAGTGGCTGCTGTAATAAACACTGCTGTGGGAAGCGAGGAAGAGGAGAAGGATGAGGGCGGAGGCGGAAGCCTGTGGATGCTCATAGGAGCCACTCTTGCAGGCATAGTTAAGTTCTGTCAGGTTTCCCTGAATGTGTTCAAGGGAAAGATAGAATATGTGGTGAATGCCGGCAAATATGGTGTTCTCGGGAAAACAACGGAGGGCTATTTCTATGGTGGGACTGCGGCATCACCTGCTTTACTCGGTGTTGGATACATTATTGGACCAAAAATAGCAGCATATGTTTTTGCAGGAGGTTTGCTTGGATGGATAATAATCACGCCTCTAATTCTTGTCTCCACGGGACTGCCTTCAGGCACCTCACCTCTTGATGGATTCATGACTGTATGGGGAGAATATGTCCGCTACCTCGGCGTGGGAGCCATGGTTGTGGGAGGTCTTTACACCATATGGAAACTGAGAGAAAACCTTCTTCAGGGAGTGAAGGAGGCGGTAATAGGGCTGAGAGGAGGCTCTGCAGGAACAAAGAAGAGGACTGACAGAGATCTGGACATTAAAAAAGTATTTCTTGCCATTGGCTTTCTTGTTATTCCAGTATTTCTTGTCTATGCATGGATGAGCCAGATGTATGCCGTAAGTTTATTCATGGCGATATTCCTGGTTTTGCTTGCCTTCATTGCTTCAGCCATCGCGGGATATATGGCAGGACTGCTTGGCTCTTCCAATAATCCCATTTCTGGTGTCACAGTTGCTGTTTTACTATTCGTCAGCATAATAATGCTTGCCTTTGGTGTTACAGGTTCATCTGGAATGGAAATAGTCATTGGCATGGCAGCAGTGGTATGTTGTGGAGCAGCAATTTCTGGAGATGTTCTCCAATCCATGGCAGCAGGTCAGATGCTCGGAGCAACTCCCTGGAAGCAGCAGGTGGCTGAGTTAATAGGAGTGAGTGCAGCAGCACCAGTGCTTGCCTTGGTTGTGCAGGCACTTGACAAGGCATATAAAATAGGAAGTTATGATTTACCTGCCCCCCAGGCATTTCTCATGGGTGGAATAGTGAAGGGTGTGATAGGAGGAGAGATGGTATGGCCCTTTGTTATCGCAGGGGCATTCCTTGCCCTCGTGCTTATACTCATGGATATTCCCGTTCTCCCCGTAGCCATAGGAATATATCTTCCCTTCACCTTGAGTGTTCCCATTCTTGTTGGGGGTATTGTGAGGGTTGTTGTTGACAGGAGGCTGAAGAAACTTTCCATGGGAGAAGAAGAGGAAGAAGAACTGAGCGACTGGGAAATGGCAATAAAGAAAACTGGGATAAAGCCTAAGGAAAAGGCTCACAGAGTAGGATTGCTATTTTCCGCAGGACTCATTGCAGGAGAGGCTTTGATGGGAGTAATTGGTGCTTTCCTCATAATAGGGCATATCAATCTCGGTATGCTGAAGGATGCGCCGGCGTGGCCAGGTATATTGGTATGGGGATATATTGCCTTCCTTCTCGGATATGCTGTTTTGAGGGAATATAGAAAGGCGGCACATGAAAAGGAAATGGAATCTTGACCTCTCTCTCAAACCAGTAAGAAGAGTTGAATGGGTGGAAAAGGAAGGGAGGGTAAGTTTAAAGGTAGTGAAATTCAGGAGCAGAATCGGCAGATGGTTCTGTAATACCTTAAAAAAGCCCGACTACTTTTTCATAAATCTGGATGAAATCGGAGGTTTTGTATGGAAAAGATGCGACGGAAAAAATACACTGGCGGACATCCTCCAGGAGATGAAAAGGGAATATGGGGAAGAGATGATGGAGGAGAGATTGGCAGTCTTTATTTACATTCTCCAGAAATACGACTACATCACTTTTGTAAGGGATAAAGAAGATGAAGTAAACGAAGCAAACAGTCGGAGAAGAGCATGGTGAAATTTGTGGTATGGGAAGAATAGGCAATCCATGTTCTTACCTTTAGGGGGTCACTCCATTTGCTTTCCAGCCCGTATTCATTTCTTGCCTTCACCCTTACCTCATATTTTCCTCTCTCATTCCATGTGTGATTTACACTTACTACCTCTCCCGAGGGATAGAAAGAGGTCCATTCATCTACTGTGCCATCGCCATCCCAGTCCCATCCATACTGCACCATGCTTCCGTTGGGGTCTGTGGTGCTGGTTTCATATGTATATTCCTTTCCTTTTCTTATTCTGGAAGGTCCTGAAGGTGTAGATGGCTTTTCAGGACTTTCTGGGGGAGAATATGTTGTGGATTTGAGTTCCACATCCACTTCTGGAGATTCCTGGCTCATTCCTTTAATGAAATTGGCAAGTAATGGAGCAAAATGAATCATTGCAGCATCCTCCGCATTTATGGCGAAGGCGGGATATGTGCCCGCAGGCACGGTTACGCTCTCTTCCCTTTCACATTTCATGGAAATTTCCCATACTTCCATTTCTATGGGAAGCATGTCTTCCAGCATACTGAGAATTTCCTGCACAAATTCCTTTACATCATCGGGAAATACACTCACTATGATGGTGACGAGGTTCTCTATGAATTTCAGCATGTCCTCACTCACATTTATTATGAGAGTGGAAGAAGGTGTCTCCCATTCCTTTCCCTCATAAAGAGGAAAGTCCAGTATAACCCATTCAGGATTGAAGGTTCCCATTATTTCTCCCATTACAGGAATCGGGAGGGGTACAAGGGAGATGGTGAGAAGTCCTGTTATGTTTATCCAGAAATCCTTTATTCCCATATTGGATTTTTGCACATCTATGCCCCCTCTTATTTTTCCAAAACTCAGCTTTATTGTTACATCAAGGGAGATATCTTCTATTTTTATTTTCGCCGAACCTGAGAAGCCTCCATTGAGGGAAAGATAATACACACCATTCTCATCCTTTTCCACTTTAAGAGATAAATCCTTTATTTCCATATCCGCATCAACGGTGGCGGAAGTTTCATCCATATTATAAGCAACATTTCCTTCATAACTCCAGGTATCATCAATATGCCATTTCGGAACCTGGTTCATATTTTCCTTTCCTTGTATGAGAGGAGAGAAAATACCACTCAAAAATATCAAAACTATGCCAATAACCACCGCCTTTTTTGCCTCCATGATTATAATTAGAAGATGGTTTATTTAAATAATTTGTTAATTCAATTTTACAAAACGGGCCCGAGGGGATTCGAACCCCTGATCTGCAGCTCCGAAGGCTGCCGCCTTATCCGCTAGGCTACGGGCCCCTTTCATCATTCCCCTTTATCTGTCGCCTTTAGAATGGATTCCATCATTTTTCTGAATTCAGCAGGGAGGATGGTTCTTTCAATAACATCCTTGGCGCCCGCCTCCATGAGTTTGTTTGACCATGCGGTGGCGAACCATGCTGTGTAACCATAGATGTTGGCTTCGGGGTCGATGGAGAGAATCTGTTTCGTTGCTTCCACGCCATCTATTTTTCCAACACCCCACTGGGTGAGGTTTAAATCCATTATCACAAGGTCTGGCTTACTTCCCTTTTCCATGAGTCTTCTGTATTTTTCCACCCCCTCTTCACCAGTTGAAGCATCGTATACAATCACTGGAATACTTATTTTATTGAGGTTTCTTCTTATAAGGTCACGCATGGTATCCTCATCATCAATAACAAGCACAATTTTCTTTTTCATCTACAATGAATTTGGCATCGCCCTTTAAACTTTATTGAAAAAAGATACCTACGTCTTATTCTTGTGGAAATCGTCTCAAGTCCATTTCTAATGGATGCCCCACAATTCAGCAGCAAAATTTGTCATCATGATTTTATAGGAATATCTGGTATCCATATCTACTCATTCTTTATCAATTTCATCAAAAAAACAATTTTATGGATATCGTAAACATGCTTTTTGAACCCTTTTGCCAGTTTGTGATGAGAAATTATAAGGGCAATCCATTGCCATAACTCCAGGCAAAATCATTGATGGTTACAAAATGGGCATTTAAAATAAAGATGAAAATGATTGAGAGATGGCAGTTATCCCAAAATTTATTCAGCCAGAATATTGGCTGAGCCATTTATATGGGCTTCGTAGCAGTTATCGCACAGATAGGCAGATATCTCCTCCACGAAATGGGCATGTTCATGGCATATCTCCTGATAGCAGTGATGGCATTTCTCCTCACTTTTTCTCCCGCATATATAGCAACCCATGAAGTTATAATGGAATGAGTTATTTAACTTTATGCAGGTTATATTTGAGATTTCAAAAGAGCATCCCACTTTGCCAGTTGCCGAAGCAAGGGCATGTCTTAGCTCATATGAACATGATTATAGAGAGATATATCACAATGGCATATATATGGCGGGTGCAGGTGAGGAAGCAGTTAAAAAAACATATCCTAGGGTGGCTATGTCCTTCAGCATAAGCGAGTATATTGGGGAGGGCATGGAGGCAGCGGAAAAAATATGCATTCATGGCACATTCAAGGTGGAGGGAGGGAGGCTTTATCAGAGAAAAAAATTGGGGAAGATGATAGTGGAGAAATGCGGTGTGAGGGTGGACATGGAAAATCCAGAGAATGTTATAAAAATTTTTCAGAAAGGGAGGAATATGATTCTGGGGAGGCAGATATATGTCATAAACAGAAGCCAGTTTGAAGAGAGAAGGACAAGCAAATGGCCCTTTTCCATGCCCACAGCAATGCACCCCAGGATTGCCAGGGTTCTGGTAAATCTCTCTGGTGTAAAGGAAGGGGAATTGTTACTTGACCCTTTCTGCGGCGCCGGCGGAATACTCATTGAAGGGGGGCTTGTGGGATGTAGAGTTAGAGGAATAGAGATAAAGGAAGAGGTGGCAAAAGGGTGTGAGATGAACTTAAATTATTATGGTATTGAGGACTATGAAATAATGAAGGGGGATATGCGGGATTTTGATTTTTCAGGAGTGGATGCAATAGTTACTGATTTTCCCTATGGGAGGGCATCCCATCTTTCAGATGAAATGGAGAAATTGTATGAAGAAGCAATAAGGAAAATGGCTGAATGGACTTCCAAAGCAGTTATAGGTATGCCTTCCCTCAAGTTTCTACCCATGGTGGAAAAATATTTTGATGTGAGGCAGATTCACTGTGCCCGTGTGCACAGGAGTCTAACCCGATTTTTTTACGTTCTTGGAAACTGAAACAAATTTATTCCCTTTTATGTAAAATCTCAATGGAATGTTTAAGTCATGCGTCACCCCTATTCTATAACTTCTTTCCACTTCAAAATTTTTTTGTCCCTTTTCAATGTATATCTCTCCTTTGGTATATATTTTAATTCCGTTATGGGTATTGTCTATCCCGAACGCCTGTGTGAATTTTCCCGGTCCAGAAGTGAGATTTCTTATATTTTCCTTCCCCCTCCTTTTCTTCATGATTTCTATTCCTTCCAGCGGTTCAACAGCCCTTATGAGCACACCCGATTGCTCCCCTTTCTTCATGGTGGTGATGTTAAAAAGCCAGTTCCCATGAACCATGTATATGAATGCTCTGCCTGCCTCTCCTCCCATTATTTCTCCTATACTTTTATTTTTTCTCGCTCTGGAGGCGGGATCGCTCAAGCCATAGTATGCTTCAGTTTCAACTATCATGCCCTTTAACGTTGCATCATCCTTTCTAACTATAATACAGCCGAGCAAATCTTTTGCCACAATGGCAGCGTCTCTGTCGTAGAATTTTTTAGGGAGAAGCATATCCGCCTATTTTAAGTGTTGGGTCTCCCAGCAATACCCATTCCTCTACAGTTTTGCAGTCAATGTTGTCCTTCATGACTTCATGGGTAGCTATGTAATCATTTATTGTTTGTGCATGTATTTGCCCGAGTATGTCTGTGCCGTTGGCATAATTCTTGAAGAAATTCACGTTCATGAAGCCGGAATAATGCTGTATGCAGTCGGGAATAGTATCATTATCGTAATCTCCCACTGCAAAGTAATCCAGCCCTGTATAACCGAGGGTTGCTATGCTCCCTCCTTTCTGAAGACGAATAAGCCACCATCCCCAGGATTCGGGGCTTGTCTCTCCCCTCCGTATATACTGATACCATCTCACCCCCTCCCATACTCGGAGGATGTTGAATACGCTCACATTAAACTGGCAGTTATGACATCCACCGACGATGCAGACGGGATACATGCCGTCATTTTTCAAATTCTTCATGTCTCCCACTCCAAGCCCGTCTATCCATGTGTTTTCGTCATGGGGAGGGTGGGTAGCCCAGTTCATTGGATTGCCGTGCCCATCGAAGAATAAAAAGCCACATCCTTCATTGACAGCATTTATTACATCCTCCGGCCCAGTTAAAGTGCCAAGGGATGTCCATAGTTTCGTTGCCTCAAAATCTGGCAGGTAGGAAATGGCAACTTTATTTTCCTCCTCTCCTTCATAATAGGGATCGCTCTCCGCAGGGTAGCTGTCTCCTCCCACACATACAAGCTTTTTGAACCAGTTGCCACCATTGGAATTTTCATATTCGATTATCTTGTTCACCATAATTTTAACTTCCATTTTATTACGACATGCCAATCTGCCGACATAAACATCTGGGTGTAAATCAAGGGTATCCTTTCCAAACATTGTCCACTCAGCAAACTTGCCATTGCCGTTGCTGTCCCAGTCTTCAAAAACGATGTTGCCATTCTCATATTTATATAAATCCGCGAAATAGAGGTCGCTGGCAAAGGTTGATTCTCCTCCATCATCCAGATGGCTATAGCGCACTGGCATCAGCCATCTTTCCTTGAAAACTCCTCCCTGTCTTCCACCAATAAGCATCACATACTTTATTCCCCAGTTTTCCACAGCATCTTTAATGAAGTACTTTATTTTTTCCGCATCATCCCTTCCCTGTGTTGCAAAATACTTTCCGCTGTATATCTCATCAAGCCCCACAATTATGGTTTTTATGCCATGGCTCTCCTTATGCTCTTTCAATGGCTGCAAATCAGCCATCCAGTCGTCTGGAGTTATGATAAGCAGATCGTAGGTGTCGAGAGTGGATAAAGAAGATTTTCCTTTCCCATAATTGATATGGATATCAAAATCCTCCGCATGGATTATCTCATTCCTCACGGCGTTATATCTTACAGGGTAGAGATAAAGGGTTAGGAATATCTTCCTCTCTCCATTTTCAA
>CAZTWM010000042.1:0-8701 GCA_964617935.1 uncultured Thermoplasmatales archaeon
GAACAATACTGGAACAAAGGACATAACCATATCAGACAATGACAAGCCAGAAATAGTGAATGTAGACGCCTATCCTAACCCTCAGCGTCAGGGTCGTCATGTTAATATCTCCTGTGAAGTGTTTGATAATATTAATGTAGGCACTGTTAAAGTCAATATCACATATCCAGATGGTTCAATAATAAATGTAACTATGGCGGGTATGGCGGGCGGAAGTTATTATTATAACATTACCTATAGTCAAGTAGGTAAATATCATTATTTTATATGGGTGAATGATGCCTCCGGGAATAGCAATACTTCATCAGTTCATCAATTTGAAATTTTTCCAAATATCCCACCAGTAGCAAATTTCAGCTATACACCTTTAAATCCAACCACCAAAGACATATTACAATTTATTGATGCATCATCAGATCCAGATGGCTTCGTTGTTAACTGGACATGGAATTTTGGAGATGGAAATATTTCTTACGACCAAAATCCACAGCATCAATATTCAGATGATGGGCTTTATAATGTCACTCTGATTGTGAGAGATAATGATGGAGGTATTTCTACTATTTCAAAAATTGTGGAGGTATATAATATCCCTCCATTGGCTAATTTTACCTATTATTTCAAAGATAAAAGTACTGTTGTGTTTTATGATACCTCTTTCGATAGCGATGGATATATAGTAAACTACACATGGAATTTTGGAGACGGATACTTCTCACATGAACAGAATCCCATTCATGTCTATTCGGAAGGTGGTGGACACACAGTAACCCTAACCGTTACCGATGATGATGGAGCAAGTGATACAATATCAAAATATCTGTTTATTGATCTCTCTCCGCCATCTACGACTTTATGGATGAAAAAAGAAAAGGGGAAAGAATGGCATAGCAGTGATGAAAATGTTAGCACTCTGTATAATGATAGTGTTATCATTGGATTTTCGGTCACTGATTCTGGCTCTGGCGTGGCACGTACAAAATATTGTTTGGATGGAGAAGCATGGTACGAGTATAGAGCAGCTCTTCATGTAAGGAAAGAAGGAGAGCATATTATTGAATATTATAGTATAGATAAAGCAGGAAACATTGAAAGAACTAAATCCTTCACATTCAGGATTGACAAATCTCCTCCTGATGTAACAGTAATTTATCCAAATGGGGGTGAAATTATAAATGGGACGGTGAATATTCGATGGATTGCAGTGGATATAAGTGATGTAAGTATTAGCATTTATTACAGCTCTGATAATGGAACCACATGGCATTGCATTACACAAAATACAGATAACGATGGTGAGTATGTGTGGGATACTGGTGGTGTGAATGATGGCATGAAATATCTGATAAAAATTGTTGCCATAGACGAGGTGGGACATATCAGCATGGATGTTTCAGATTCACCTTTTATCATATATAACAATTATGTCCAGATAGGCATCGTTCATCCCAGAAGTGGATATCTTTATATAAACGACCGTGAGATATTACCCCTTCCGTTTAATACCACCATAACAATAGGAAAAATTACTTTAACTGCTGACGTAAGATGTGGATTACCCATCCAGAAGGTGGAGTTTTATATTGATGGAAATCTGAAATTTTCAGATGAAAACTTACCCTATGAATGGTTGTGGAATGAAATGACATATGGATTGCATACAGTAACAATGGTTGCATATGATGTTTTGGGCACTACAGCAATTGATGAGATAAAGGTATGGACACTCAACTTGTAAATTTTCTCTTTTCAATGTTTCCATTCATAAAAACAATAAACTTGTTACAGAGTAATATTTATACCATTTTTCTTTTTAAGAACATGCGACTCAAGATTGGCAACTCGATTCTGGAGATAATTAAAGGAGATATAACGAAAGAGGAAACGGATGCCATAGTCAATGCCGCCAACTCCCGCCTTACGCCTGGCGGGGGCGTTAGCGGAGCCATCCACAGGGCGGCGGGAAGGCAGTTATGGGAGGAATGCAAAACTCTGGGAGGATGTAAAACGGGAGAGGCGAAGATTACGCGAGGCTATAATCTTGGGGCGAAATATGTTATTCATACTGTGGGTCCAATTTATTCTGGAAAGGAGGAGGATGCAAGAATGCTTTCTCTCTGCTATATCAACAGTTTGAAACTCGCTATGGAACATGGTATAAAAAGCATTTCCTTTCCTGCCATAAGCACTGGCATATATGGCTATCCCATGGAGGAGGCGGCAAGGGTGGCGATATCAACCATATTAAAATTTCTGAAAGAAAAGGATGCTTCCATGAAGGTGAGAATGGTGCTCTATGATGAAAGAGCATATGAAATTCATAAAAAAGTTCTGGAGGAAATGAAAAATGAAATCTGATGAAAAACTGGAAAATTTAAAGAAATCCATTTCAAGGATGGAAAGGGCGATTGTTGCATTTTCTGGGGGCGTAGATTCAACATTTCTTTTAAAAATTTGTGTTGATGTTCTTGGGAGAGAGAATGTTATTGCTGTAACGGCTGTCTCACCAACCTATCAGGAGGAAGAAATTGAGGAAGCAAGGGCATTTGCGAAATCGATGGGCATAGAGCATTTAATAATCCACACCCATGAAATGGAAAATGACAAATTTGTTTCCAATCCTCGTGAAAGGTGTTATTTCTGTAAAAAAGAACTTTTCTCCGAATTAAAAAGAATTGCATCACAGCATGGGGTAAGATATGTTCTGGATGCAACGAATAAGGATGACGAATCAGATTTCCGTCCAGGCATGAGGGCATTAAGGGAGGAAGGAGTGATAAGTCCTTTGAGGGAAGCAGGAATAACAAAGGAAGAAATAAGATATTTTTCCAAGAAATTGGGTTTGCCTACCTATGACAAGCCATCTCAGGCATGCCTTGCAAGCAGATTTCCCTATGGTGAGAAAATAACTGAGGAAAAACTGAAAATGGTGAAGGAGGCGGAAAGATTTCTGAAGATGCTTGGGTTTAAGGTTGTTAGAGTAAGGCATCATGGCAGGGTGGCAAGGATAGAAGTGGGCAGAGAAGAAATGAAAAAAATATTGGAGAACGACATCAGGACAAAAATCTATGAAAGATTTAGAGAAATTGGCTATGTATGGGTTTGTCTCGATTTGATGGGTTACAGAAGTGGAAGCATGAATGTATGAAGAAATGCAGGAGTAAGGAATGCTTTGTGTCATTAATCCTATTCAATTAACAATTGTAAAATTTTTTAAGGTGATGTGTATTCATCTATTATGAATGAGAAAGAGAAAATTTTCAGCAGTGTAAGCGAGAAGGATGTTACCAGAGCAATCGTGGAAGAGTTTTTCCAGAAATTTTTCCTCCTATGTGGAAAGTGACTGCATAATCGTTGGTGCAGGTCCAAGTGGTTTGATGGCTGGTAAAGAACTGGCAAAAAAAGGTTTTAAAGTTCTTATAGTGGAAAGGAACAACTATCTTGGAGGAGGGTTCTGGATAGGAGGTTATCTTATGAATAAAATAACGGTTCGTGAGCCAGCACAGAAAATACTGGAAGAACTTGAAATACCTTTTCAGGAATTTTCCAAGGGGCTCTATGTTGCCGATGGTCCTCATGCTTGTTCAAAACTCATAGCAGCAGCATGTGATGCGGGGATTAAATTTGCCAACGTGACAGTCTTTGAAGAAGTGGTTTTCAGAGAGGATGGGAAAGTGGCAGGCGTAGTAATAAACTGGACACCTGTGCAGTCATTGCCACGCCAAATAACATGTGTTGATCCAGTTGCTCTGGAGTCAAAGGTTGTTAGAGACGCTACGGGACATGATGCAGTTGTGGTGAACAAATTGCAGGAAAGGGGAGTTATTGAAATAAAGGGTTTTGGAGCAATGTGGGTGGAAAAATCTGAAGATTTAATAGTGGAATATACTGGAGAGGTTCATCCTGGGCTGCTGGTATGCGGCATGGCTGTCTCCACCACGTATGGGCTTCCGAGGATGGGACCAACCTTTGGGGGCATGCTGCTGTCAGGCAAGAAAGTTGCTTCCATAGCAGAAAGTCATATTGTAGAATGATGCTTTATCCTCCCACCTTCATTCATCTCTATTCTCCCGAATTTTCAGAGAAATCAGAAAAGTTTAATCTTGAGGAGATAGGAAAATATGTGAAAGACATGTTTCCTAAAATGAAGGTTGATTTGAGGGGGGAATTCATAAAATATCATCTTTTCCCGCATTCTTCCCACTCCATAGAGGAAAAAATTTCAGGGATGGCAGAGAGCATGGCAGGTATTAAGATAAGGGATATAAAAAGGAAAGATTTTTCCTTTAATCCTCTCCCCATGGAGATTAAATATGAAATGTCTTTTATTACGGGAAAAAGCAGGGCAATAGGCAATATATACGACGGTTTTAAAATGAGTGAGGTGTATAGAAAAATCATAGGGGAGGGAGAAAAAAATATGGAACATTGCCACATAATCTTTACAAACCGCCTTTTTGCAACATGGGACGAAATCGATAAAAGATATCATCTGAGGGTGAGTGTCTATAGCGTGCCTTCCATTATCTCCCTCTCTGGAATTGTGGAGGCGCCCGCAAAGCCCAGAGAATATTATATAGAACTTCAGATGGGCATCCCCAGAGAAACTCTAAAACACATATATAAGGGGAGATATATTGATTATGGTGATGAGAGAATGACAGATGTGATGAAGGGATATGTTCTTCAGGCAATAATTTTTCATTCAACAGGAGATGCTTTCTGTAATGATAGAGATTGCCGGCTATTCAACGCCCACTGGCAGGAAGAAATTATCAATTCGCAGTTAAAGGGTGATTATGAGGTATGCCCATTTCATAAAAAAATCATTGAAAAGATAAACGAGTTTATGGAGGAAATATGAAATCCATGGATAGATACCACAGGCATATGCTTCTGGTGGAGATTGGAAAGGAAGGGCAGAGAAGACTGATGAATTCAAGCGCTGTGATAATAGGATGTGGTGCGCTGGGCGGCATGACCGCCACCATACTGGCAAGGGCAGGTGTTGGAAAGATAAGATTGGTTGACAGGGATTTTGTGGAGATGAAAAACCTTCACCGCCAGATTCTTTTTGACGAGAAAGATGTGGGTGGCATGGCGCCAAAGGCGCTGGCGGCAAAGGAGAAACTGGAGAAAATAAATTCGGAGATAGAAATTGAGGCAATGGTTGAAGATGTTAATCCTTTCAATATAGAAAAAATAATTGATGGAATGGATGTTGTGATAGATGGCACCGACAACTTAGAAACTCGTTTCCTGATAAATGATGCATGCATTAAGCATAATAAACCCTGGATTTACGGGGCTGTTGTGGAAACGGAGGGTATAACCATGAATATAATACCTGAAGAAACGGCATGCCTCCGATGCCTTATCAGAAATGCTGGCGATGTTGCTACCTGTGATACATCAGGAGTGCTTTCCACCATTGCTACCATCATTGCTTCTTTTCAGGCAACGGAAGCAATAAAAATTCTGGCGGGAAGGGAGACGAGGAAGGAGGCATTGCATGTGGATGTGTGGGAGGGAACATTTTTTCCAATAAATGTTGAAAAAAATCCATCCTGTCCCACGTGTAGTAAGCATGAATTTGAATTTTTGAAGGCAGAGAAATACAGCAGGGCAAGGATTTTGTGTGCGGGTAATGCAGTGGAAATATATCCAGGTGAGAGGAAAGAATTTTCCATGGAGAAACTGGCAGAGAGGTTGAAAAATCTCGGAGAAGTGGAATACAATAAATATGTACTGAGGTTTAGAGGGCAGGGTAATGATGTAACAATCTTTTGTGATGGGAGGGCAATTATAAGAGGTGTAAAGGATATTACAAGAGCAAGAAGCATATATTCAAAATATGTTGGCTTGTAAAAATCGCCAGTTTCAAAAAAGATGTCCAATTCATTATCATGAATTTGCTGGAAACCTTGAACCGTCTCAAATGGGATTCCAGATACAAATTTGAGGAGGCAAAAATATATTATGAAGATAGAAAGGCAGGAGAAACATCAATCATTTATGGGAAGGAGATTTTTAAAATAGGTGAAAAATTTCTGGAGACAGAGCGTGGGTATATACCCCTGCACAGAATAACAAAGATAGAATATGAGGGAAAAATTATCTGGATTAATCGCCCTTCTTGAACTCTGTATATCCACAGTTTCCACAACTTATTCTGTCACCATGCTCAGCCATGAACACGCCAGGTCCGCATCTGGGGCATTCCTTCCTCTTCCTCACAATCTTTCCATCAACCACTTCATAAAGTTCCCGCTTATTCATTTGTTTCACCCTCCTTCTCCTCTTTCTTTTCCTCTGGTTTTTCTTCTTCTTTTTCCTCTTCCTTTACTTCCTCCTCCTTTTCTTTTTTCTTTTCTTCCTTTGTTTCCTGTTTGCCTTCCTGGGGCTTGCCTTCTCCTCTCCTCAGAATATACTGGTGTTCTATCCTTCTTGCCACTTCTTCACTGGGATAAATCTTTGCATATACCTTCGCCTGCTTCATTCCGAAGAATGACTCCACCTTGTGTATCACTATGTAACCGCTCATCCCCAGATGATTCTTCAATGCTTCCTTTATCTTCTTCCTTGCAGGTGTGCTCCCATCATATTTAATCAAGCAGTTTATCTCTTCCCTTTCAAGCAGTTTATTTTCCTTCCTACTCTCTACCACTATCTCCATTTTATCCCTCTAATCCCTTAAGGAATCTGTCAACTATTTTTCTTTCTTTCTCTCCCACCTTCACCACCACCATACCAACAGAGGGCAAGCCATATATTACTGTAGTATTACTGGGCGCAAGATATATAGCAGGGAGAGCTGCCAAATCTTCTTCTCCCTCCACTTCAATGAGCACCTTTTTGTTTTTTGTATAGGATGTGGCAATTGCCCTCCATAGTTCCCTCGTTATCATTCCGGGTGGGTTTCTGACCTTTATCACTTCCTCTGCATGAAAAGGTTCGCCTTTATATTCCTTTCTCTCAATTTTGTAGTCCACTATTGCTATATCGGGCTTTATCCCCTTTTTTATCATTGTAATTGTGACCATGTCCCCAACACATACCAGTTTTCCCTGAATTTCTTTTCCATCTATATCATCAACCACCTTTCCCAGTGGTTTTCTCAACTCTTTCTTCTTGCTTTCTGGCACAATGTACATCATCTTACCTTGAGGGCATATTTTCCTGGCATTTTAAGATGCATCTTCTCTGCAATCTGTGAGTTATTGGGGTCAATTACTATGAGATAGCCCTGCCAGTGGTCTGATGTTGGCTCCCCACAATAGGGGCATACATTTTTTTTCGTGAGTATATGGCATTTTCTGCATGCTTTCATTTTTTACCCTCCTTCTTTTCCTTCTCCTTCCATTCCTCCTTTCCAAGTCCTGCCTGCCTCATGGTAAGTCCTATTTTGCTTTCTCTGGGATTCATTTCATTAAGGGAAACAGTAACTATCCTCACTCTTATCTTATCACCTACCTTGAGCGCCTTTTTACTCTCCTTCCCCTCCACCCTCTTGTTTTCTGTGTCCATCACAACCTTATCATCCATTATCTGACTTTTATGAAGGAGGGCATCCAGCGGCCCTATATGGCAGAATACTCCAAAGTCAACAACATCGCATACAACGGCGTCCACCACTTCCTGCAATTCTGGTTTGAAGGTGAGTGCCTCAAACTTAACCTTCTGATATATGGCTCCGTCGCCATGGAGAATATAACCTTCTCCTATTCTTTCCACGTTTCGGGTCATCACAATCAAGCCATACTCTTTATTCATTGTTCCTTCAAAGGTTTCCATCACCATTTTCTTACTCACTTCATCCAAATCTTCTCCAATATATGCAGGGGGTATTCTTATTGTATTCTCCATTTCCACCAAATAATACATGCGTTGGAAATATTCCATTGCTTATAAATATTTTTAATTTGGAGAAAGTAAAGAATAAATGGAATAGAATGACGGCAAAATACTTTTTTCAGATACATCCTCTCTCTGCCTCCTTTCCAGAAATTTTTCCTGCCGCTATGCCTTCCGTGCAAATACATTACCTTTTTGTATTCCAGAACATTCTTTCTTCATGTTTGTGAGGAGGCACGCCATGAGGAAAAAGGAGGCAAAGCAGATGCTTCATGAGTTAAATTCATACCTGGGATGCAACATAGAAGGTAGCATAGAGATGGCAGAGTACAAGGGCAGGAAAATTTTTCTGGTGGACGGCAGATTGGAGGGGATATTTATAGGGGAAAAACCATTTCTCACCGTCAATGGTCTAAAAAGATGGAGGGCAGAAAAGAAATGGGTGATGGTGGATGATGGGGCAATAAAATTTATTTTGAATGGAGCAGATGTGATGGCTCCCGGCATTATTGATGCAGATGAGGAAATAAAAAAAGGAGATGTGGTATGGGTGAGAGATGCGAGAAATTTACCAATTGCTATCGGAATATCACTCATGGATGGCACAGAAATGATTAAATCAGAGAAAGGAAAAGCAGTGGAGAATCTGCATCATATTGGGGATGAAATATGGAGAGGGGAGAGATAGTAGTACTCTAAAATCTTCAAAAGAAAGCAATGATTCCATGTTAACGTTTCAGGAATGCAACATATTTCCTTCAATAAATTCCCGACCATCATCCTTATATATGGCTACCATATTCCCATTTTGCCTATGATAGGAGGCGATTATCATGCCAATGTATGT
>CAZTWM010000043.1:0-8649 GCA_964617935.1 uncultured Thermoplasmatales archaeon
CCTATGCATTTTTCTCTGTCATATGTTATTTTACCTCTGAAATCTTCAGGCACTTCCACTGGAGGATTTATCTTTATCTTTCCCTCCTGAACTCCCTGCAAATATTTATTTATGCTTTTTGGAGCATATTTTGCAGGAAAGAGATTTGTGAAGGGCTTTTTAAACATCTGCTTAAACAACTGTCCTAATATTGGAAACATTTTACCACCACCCCACATTGAATTGCTTATCCCACATCAGCAATACCAAGCCGAATAATGCAAGAAGAGTAACATTTATCCAGTATACTGTAACAACCTGCGTTATTCTCAACCTTGCCATCCCAGCCCTCACAAGCGTCACTGAAAACAAAATAACAAGCAACACCTTCAGCAGGAAGAAAAGGAAGTCAACAATGACAGCATAATCCCCCAGCGATATGTAATTTCCAAGGAGAGAAGATAATTTGTAGGGGAAAAAGAGGGTTATTATAAGGGAAGCCATGGCAAACAGGCGAACCCCATCGGCAATATAAAACAATGCAAGGTTCCTTCCAGAATATTCCGCCAGCAATCCATGGGCTATTTCTGTCTCCGCCTCCGCCACATCAAAGGGCAACTTAGCCATCTCTCCAGGTGTTACTATAACCATGGAAAGCAGCAGTATAATCAAGCCTATAAAACCCAGCACACCCACCTCTCCCCAGAGAGGATTGGAATATATGGTATAGAGGTTGAATACATCTCCTCCAACCATATCATTCAATTTCCATACCAGTGCTATAATCACCACAGCAAGAGGAAATTCATAGGAAGCCATCGTCACCATTTCCCTCTGTGCTCCTATGGAGGCAAAGGGAGAGCCTGAGGCAAAGCCTCCTGCAACCATGGCAAGGGCGGGTATTATGAATATGTAGAGAACGAGTATTATATCCCCCCTTCCACTCAACAATGGCTTAAAGCCAGCAATCGGTATATACATGAGGAGGATTATGGAAGCA
Source organism: uncultured Thermoplasmatales archaeon (assembly GCA_964617935.1). Taxonomy (GTDB): domain Archaea; phylum Thermoplasmatota; class E2; order UBA202; family JdFR-43; genus JAGGZK01. The sequence continues at coordinate 980 of CAZTWM010000043.1, forward strand.
GCAAGACATATTATCGGGGCAGATAAATACATCCATCTTACCGCATTCTCGGGCACTATGCTTTCCTTATCCATTAATTTAACAACATCTATGAATGGCTGCCTTACAGGAGGACCGACCCTCCCCTGCATTCTCGCCACAATTTTCCTGTCTATACCTTTGAATAGCAAGCCAAATAATATTCCTACAATGGATATAAAAATCCCCCCAAAAACTGTTCTGAACAGCAATTCACCAATCATCTCATCAACCTCCTTGTCTTTTTAACAGAAAGGCGATGGAGGTCATCTGCTGTGAGTATACTTTCTTTTCCATCTTTTGCTATTATCACTCTATTGGTGCAGGACAGGCATGGGTCTATGGAAGCAGCCACTATTGGTATGTCGGCAATCTGCATATCCATGAGCATGGTTCTCCATGCAAGTATGTTTATGTAGGTGGGTGCCCTCACCTTCCATGCATAAAGATATTCAAATCCTGACTTCAATTTCACATAATGGATATCCTCTCCTCTTGGCGCCTCGTGCCTTCCTATTGCCTCCCCCTCCGCCTTCTTTATCTGGTTCAGCAACTTTATTATTTTCGGTTCAGCCAGTATCTCGCCCCCTGGCATGTTGTTCAATGCATCCTCTATTATATCTATGGACTGCTTTACTTCCAAGAGCCTCACAACAATTCTGTCATATGTATCTCCTATTGTTTCTCCAGTGAGTATATCAGGCGTTATTGCCTTTACTTCAAAATCAGGGTAGGCAAAGTAGGGCATGTCCTGGCGAACATCCTTCTTTACACCACTCGCCCTTGTTGTTGGTCCTGTGGTGGCGAGTTTTATCGCCTCTTCATAAGGAAGAGTTCCTATTTCCCTTGTCCTCATCTTTATGGTTTTGTCCTCCAGAAATAATTTTGCAAGTTTGTTAAATGCCTGCCTGTAATATTCAATCATTTCCCTTATTTTTGGAATATGCTCTTCCTTTATGTCTCTCCTCACACCCCCATACATCATTGTGTCCTTGGGAACTCTGGCTCCATTAACAATCTCCAAGGTATCCATGACCTTCTCCCTCACCATCCATACATAATGAAGTAAGGAATCAAAACCAAGTTCATGAGCCGCCACCCCCGCCCACAACAAATGGCTGTGTATCCTTTCCAGTTCTGACTGTATAACCCTTATATATTCCGCTCTCTCAGGTGCCTGTATTTCCGCAATTTCCTCCACCGCTATGGTGAGGCAGGCAGGATGGCAAAGATTGCATATACCACATATTTTCTCTGCTGTATATAAACTCTGCACGGGATTGTTTCTGTTCATTCCAATCCATTCTATGCCCCTATGATTCTGACTTGCTATAACATCCACATCCACTATTCTTTCTCCTTCAATGGTACATTTTATCATTATAGGCTCTTTCAGTGCAGGATGAAGTGGTCCCACAGGTATTTCATATCTCATTTTGCCCCCTCCTTCCATGTTTCATACAATTTGTTTGTTTCCTTGGGCGCTGTTTCGTCCCTCCTCCATGGATAAATGCCATCTGGAAAATCCTTGGTGAGAAACATGTGCCTTTTATCCTCAAGTTCTTCAAATTCCACACCCATCATCTCCCTTATTTCTCTTTCTGAATATATGACAGCAGGAACCATCTTCGTTATTGACTTTATAACCAAATCATTTTTGGGAATGGAAACCTTGAAATTCACTGAAAATTCCTCATGCAATTTTCCGAATCCGAGGGTGAAATGGTAATTTAGTTCAACCTCATCGCCTTCATCACTGGCTGAAATTATGCTGAAGTGGGGATAGACATCCGAAATTTCTATGAAATACTCCACAGCATCCCTTATCTTGTCCTTATCCACCTTCACCCACAAACTCTTCCTCTTTGCCTTTATTCTCACTCCCTCTTCCCTCTCCTTCATCCATGTTTCATAACCTGCCTCCTCAAATTTCTGCTTTATCTCCTCTGCATTCATTTCTCCACCCCCTCAAGAAACTCCCATGCTTTAACCACACCATTTATTATGGCTTCGGGGCGGGGAGGGCAACCCGGCACATATATGCATTTTGCATCCGGGATAATGCGTTCTATTGGTCCTGCCAGATGATATGATTCATGGAATACACCCCCGCTTATTCCACATGCACCCACAACCAGAATTACTTTTGGATCAGGTGTCTGCTCATATATCCTCTTCACCTTATCAGCCAAATCATTGGTTACGGGTCCAGTGAAAGCGATTACATCAGCATGTCTTGGAGAGCCCACAAGTTTTATTCCAAATCTCTCAGCATCATATCTGGGAGTTAATGCTGCTATTATTTCAATATCACATCCATTACATGAGCCACTGTTCACATGGAAAACCCACAACGCCCTCTTGAATTTCTTTGATATCATTATAGCACCTCCACCAAAAATATGAATATGAACATCAAAGCCGTTATACCCACAAACCATGCAACATAGTCATTCACAATTCCCGTATGGATTTTCATCATGGCATTATAATAGCCCTTCATTGACTCCATGAATCCCCAGTATATGTTTCCCGCCCTTACGTGAACCTTCTCTTTTTCCGGCTCCTCAACTCCCGAAAAATATGGCTTTGTCTGCTCCCCTTTCCCACTGTAATCACTCCTTCCCATCGCCCTTATGAGGTAGGCTATGACGGCAATTACTATGAAGGCAACAATCCAGAGCACGGGATCCCAGTATCCTCCTGTTGTTCTCAACATTTTAACCACCCACCACCGCCTGTATATAGGCAGCCTGATCCGCCAGCGCTTGAGCGGCGGGATGAACTATATTTCCTACAACCCAGCCAGGGAATAGTCCAAATAATATTATTACGAAGGTAAGCACTGCCATGCCAGCAAGCATGCTCTTTGGTACCTCCTCCACATCATGTATTTTTGGACCCATGAAGGCGGAATGGAATACCTTTACGAAAGAGGCAAGCGTTAGAATGGAAACAAGCATGGCTATTATGGAAAGTATTGGACTTACTTTATATGCTGCCTCATATATCAGCAATTTTGAGGCAAATCCATTGAATGGAGGAATGCCTGCTATGGCAAGGGCTCCTATTATAAAGAATATTGCCGTCCATTTCATGGAATGCCCCAGCCCACCCATTTCATTTAGATTTCTGGTTTTTAGGCGATAAAAAATGGCGCCTGATGTGAGGAATAACAATCCCTTATACATGGCATGATTTATTATATGAAATATTCCTCCCTCCATTGCCTTTATTCCATATGTGCTGAATTCAGGTTTTGCCAGCAGATATAAGCCAACACCCACACCAAGCAACATGTATCCTGTCTGGGAAATGGCGTGATATGCCATGAGGCGTTTTATGTCCTTCTGAGGTAAAGCCATGGTGACGCCGACAAACATGGATAACAATCCAAATATTATCAATGCTCCTCCAATGGTGGCAAGGTTGAGAGTTACGCCATACAGACTGAAGCATATTCTGAATAAAGCATATAAACTTGCCTGGCTTGCCGCTACCAGTATTGCAGTAATGGAAGCGGGGGCAACGCTGTAGGCATCGGGAGTCCAGAAATGCATTGGCACACTCCCGCACTTCATAACAAAGGCGGCAACAAGGAGAACAAGGGCTATTTTATCAAGATTTGTGTATTTTATTGCACTCGCCAGTGCAGCCATGTTGAGTAAATCATACTGGGCATAAAGGAGGGCGACGGCGAAAAGGACAAACAATGCTGCTATACTTGATATTATTAAGAACTTAAATGCCCCCTCAACAGCATCTCCATGATGGCTTCTGTATGCAATCAGGGCAGTGCATGCTATGGTGAGGACTTCCAGGAAGACAAAGAGGTTGAACATGTCCCCTGTTAGCTCCATACCGAGCATACCCACCAGTATAAGAAGCAGGAGGGTGTAAAACTTGCCCTTCCCCTTTTCCTCTTCCACAAATGCAAGAGAATATATTCCTGCTGCCAAGCAAACTGTGGCACTTATTATACCCATGAAAATCCCCATTCCATCAACCTGGAGAACTATCCTTACTGGCACCGCCGCCTGTGCCGGAACTGCACTGAAAGGATCTGCTGCTCCCATGGTGTAAATGTGTGTATTTCCTCCAAAAACGTCATGGGCAAGGAATAGGACAAGGATTTCCTCTATGACAAGGACAATTACAACAAAGGCATTTCTTGCCCTCCTGCTGAATCTGTCTATTATGGGTGTCAGGAAGGCGGCAAGCAATGGGATTGCTATTATAAGGGCGGGGGAATGCTGTAGAAGCCAATCGGTATTCATTCTTTCAACCTCCTTACCTTTCTACTATCCAAAGTTCCGTAATGGCGGTATATCATTATTGACAGGGAAAGCATCAATGCGAGGACTGCAACTCCTATGACTATGCTCGTTAGTGTCAATGCCTGAGGAACTGGCAAAACCATTCCCTCTGGAATTTTAATGCCCGATGGTAAATTTGTATATATGGGTGCTACACCTCCTTCTCTATACCCTAAAGTTATCAAGAAAAGGTTCACACCGCTTTCAATTATGGTAATACCTATGGCTATCTTTATCAGATTTCTTTTGAAAATAACTGCATATACACCAACCAGAATGAGTATGACCACTGTATAAAATGGAATGCTGTAAATCATTCCTCATCACCTCCAGCAAGAGCCATCACCAGAACAACGGATGCAAGTCCCCCTATAACTTTCATTCCAACTGCAATATTTAAAATGGGAAGAATTCCTCCACTATTGAGTATACCTGAATTGCTTCCAAAGGGAGGAATGGTGCCGAAAAGAGGTTCGCCCACCAGAAAGTTATAAAGGAATGTTGATGCTGCCAAAAAGCCAAGTAAGCCCACAACAACGAACACCAAGCCACCTATGCTTTCAAAGATGGACAGATTTTCGTCGCTCACCTTTTTCTTAACATTCTTTGCTCCATAAGCAACAATGAGCATTACTATGGCGGATGCCCCTATTGCCCCTCCCTGAAATCCTCCTCCTGGAGTGAGATGCCCGTGCATTATTACATAAAAGGAGAAAATCATTATGGCAGGAAATATTAGGGCTGCGATGGTTGTCACAATTACACTCATTCCCTCATCCTTCATTTTTTCACCCTCCTTAAAACAACCAGTGCCCCTGCTATTGCAGTAAACAGCACAGTTGCCTCACCAAGTGTATCATAACCCCTGTAGTCAAACACAACGCTTGTCACAACGTTATTGGCAGCAGTTTCATTCTGCGCATTCTCTATTATATAATCATCCATCCTGGAGTCATCGAGTTCTCCAAAAGGATGTATTTCATAGGCAGCAAAGAGAAGAAAGGCAGCAAAGACAACAAAGGCAAGCCACTTCATTCTTCCACCTCCTCTTCCATCCTGTAGGTATTTTTTATGGCAATCACAAGCAGGGCGGTGGTTATGCAGGCGCCCACGCCCGCCTCCGCTATGGCAACGTCGGGTGCATGCAAAATATAGAAATATAGGGAAAGGAGCAAACTCATAACAGCCAGTGCTATGGTGGATGCAATCAAATCTTTAAACCATACGGCAATTATGGAAGATGCTATCATGAATATGGAGAGCAAAATCAGGACAATTTCAAACATGCTTATATCAATCATTTTCCACCTCCTCCAGCTGGTCTATAACAGCCTTTGCTGGCTTGACACCACTCCTGTGCGCTGCCCTCGCTATGGCATGTGCTCCTGTTGGATTTGTTACAAGAATGGCTATCATGGCAAGGAAGGAATGAATGGCAATGGAAATCATTTTTGTATCGCCATCATACCATTTCCATCCTCCATATATAATGGCAGCCAAGCATATGAAAATGCTTCCAAAGGTGGTGCACTTTGTGCCTGCATGAAGCCTTGTATAAACGTCTGGGAATCTGAGAAGCCCAACAGAAGCCAGCAGATTAAAGAATATTCCTATGCCAAGACATGCATATATTATTTCCCAAATCATATTTCACCTCCCTGCAAATATTTGGCTATGAACAATGTTGTTATATATGAAAGGAGGGCATATACGATTGCCACATCTATGTATATCACCATGCCTCTGGCGGCTCCAAAAAGAATCATACCTGCTATCACCAAAGTGTTGATGGTATCAAGCCCCACCACCCTGTCTGGAACAGTGGGTCCAAGCAATACCCTCACCATTGCCATTAGAATAGAAATCAGCAAAAATACCAATGTTATCATAAATGCATTCATTCTCCCAACCTCCTTGCCCAGTCAGGAAAAGTTGAGCAAACATACCTACATTTGCGTTTCTCCTCCTTTTCCTCGAAGAATTTATCCTTCACATTTATCCAGTGAACATAGAGATTTTTTTCATCGTCCACATCAACGGTGAGAGTTCCAGGGGTCAATGTTATTGAGTTTGCCAGTATGGTAATGGACAAATTGTTTTTCAGATGGGGAGAGAGCCTGACTATTCCTGGACGTATTCTTCCAGTTATCACACGATATGCCACATCAAAATTTGCCTTTGCCATCTCATAGAAAAATCGGGGCAGATATGCGATGAACAAAAGCCATTTTACGGGCGACATTTGCTTGTAATCTTTTCTCACAATCTTTGTTGATACCGCCCCTGCTATTATTGAAAATATTATGCCCGCCAGAATCTCATCCATCCCCCACGCCCTGCCATTGAAGGTAAGGAGTAGCCATAGCACAAAACATGCCAACGTAGATGCCACTAAAGTTAACATCAAATCCGTAATGTAATTTTGGTATATAAAAATTTACATTTTATTTCTTTATTTCATCGTTAACGCCGTTCGATTGTGCAAATGGAATACATAATCGTTTTCAAATAACATTTTTTATTAAATGGCTTCCATCACAACTTTTGGCTTTGAATCTATAGCCTTCCCTGCATGCAGCAAATGTTATGCCATGCATCTTACATCTCTCTTCCACCCTCTTCAATAAAGAAAATCTCAAATCCCTGGGTAAATAAAAGGTATTGCCATATTTCTCCCATTCATATCTCTTCACATCCATTATCCTGGAAATTCTTTTCATGGAATCATTTCTCGGCTTTATGGTGGAAGAAACTATATGGCTTACATAAGGAGCCACCTCATCAACTATCCTTTCCAGTTCGCCATCATTTACACCAGGTATTATTGGGTCAAGGCGGATGGAGCAAGGAATACCACTCTCATGCAGTTTCCTCAATGCCTCCATTCTTTTTGAAGGAGGAGGAGCATTGGGTTCAATTTTTTTTGCCACTTCATCCTTTAAAGTTGTAAGTGTTATACTAACGCTTGCTCTCATTTCAGAAATTATATCTATATCTCTTGTCACCATATCAGATTTTGTTATTATCAGCACAGGCACCTCATATTTCTTAAATATCTGGAGGCACTTTCTGGTTGCTTTCAATTCTTTCTCTTCAGGAGTATAGGGATCGCTACTATTTGACATGCTTATATAGGTATCAACTTTATGAATTTCCTTCTTCAGCCTCCTGAATAAATCCTTCTTCAAGCGTGCATGAAAGGCATTGGGTATGTAGGATGTGATGTAGCAATATACACATGCATGGGAACATCCTGTATATGGGCTGAAGGAATATTTCCTGGGGCATGTGCATAACTCACTTTTCCATGGGTCAAATGGAGTGATAAGCACAAAA
>CAZTWM010000044.1:0-8451 GCA_964617935.1 uncultured Thermoplasmatales archaeon
CTCCATCCTCCGAAAAGTTTATTTACTCATGGAACCCCCTCCATACTTATTAAGGAGAAGGAGATTTTAAAACATGATGGGGATGGGTAAATATATGGTGATGCTCTCTGAAAAAATTATTCCCTCGACAACCACTTCCCCCTGGAATCATACAAGAATGAGGAAAGTAATGTTGCTCTACTCTCTTCTCATACTCATATTTTCCATATTCTTTCTTCTATAATCCAGCAATCCATCTGAATTTTGAGAGGACATCATCAGGATTTCTTCCAAATATGAGAATCATTGGCTCTTTACCCACATCTCCTTCATGATATATCACATCCGGCACTTTACCCACCTTCCTTATAGCATTTTCTATTCCCCAGGGTAATGTTGCCCCTTCCTTCTTCTTTATCTCATCTGGCTCCTCCCTGCGGTCATAGAAAGAAACCACCATTTTCTTACTTGCCTTTTTTATAAAGGAAAAATCAAATCGTATGTTCATAACCGCCCTCATGTCTTCATCAAATTCCATTGCTTTCAGCAAAGCCCTTGCGAGATGATGAGATGCCCCGAATTTTACCTCACCTCTTTTAGCCTTTTTTCCTGCCCTCACAATCCTTCCTTCTATGGCTGCCACATCATCTTCATTTTTTGCGTAATGGCGGGGAAGGGAGTAGGCAAAATTCATTCCCACTTCAGGTATTAAATCCACAATATTCTTTTCCATTAGAATTTCTATGGAGTTGCTCAGTTCTTCATAAACCCTCCATCTTTCCGCATTCTTTCCCATCCATGCGGCAGGATTTACGGGGCAATGCCCATGCCCTATCCTTTCTCCATATTCAATGGCTATGGTGATGAATTTCTTTGCAATTTCAACACTTTCCTTTAAATTTTTTCCCAGTGCAAGATTTGCTGTTATGGCTGCTGAAAAACTGCATCCCGTTCCATGGGTGCATCCTTTTATACGCTTCCCTTTATACTCATAAAATTTCCCTTTATGATATAATATGTCAGTGGCATCTCTCTCCATATGCCCTCCTTTTATTATAACCGCCTCTGCTCCCATACCTGCTATCTTCCTCGCCGCCTTTCTTGCATCCTCTTTCCTCCTTATTTTCATACCACTTATTCTTTCCGCTTCATAACGGTTGGGAGTTATCACTGTCGCTACAGGAATTATATAATTCATCATATCATCCATTGCTTCTTCCTGCAAAAGATGTGCCCCTCCTTTGGCTATCATAACGGGATCGACCACCACAGGAAATTCATATTTTTCCAGTGTGGAGGCGACGGTTTTTATTATCCTGCTGTTGCTGAGCATCCCCGTCTTGGCTGCATCCACTCCTATATCATCCACAACGCACTCAATCTGCTTTTTTACCATACTGGCAGGCAAATCCTTTATTGCTTCCACCCCCCTGGTATTCTGGGCTGTTACAGATGTTAAAGCAGCCATTCCGTGGACATTGAAGGAAGCAAAGGTTTTCAAATCCGCCTCTATGCCCGCCCCTCCTCCACTATCACTTCCTGCAATTGTCAGAGCCTTATGCATTTTTCCACCCCCTCTTTGCATTCATCAATGCATTTTTCCTTCCCTTCCAGAACATAGTGATAAAACCGCATTATATGAAAAACTTTCTGTAGTCGTTGGCATCCATCTCCAAATATTTTTAAAAACCTTTCCTTTACACATTTGGGGCGCGTGGCCTAGCCAGGATAGGGCGCTGGCCTTCTAAGCCAGCAGTCGCGGGTTCGAATTTGCCAGGGGCAGCGGAAATCCCGCCGCGCCCGCTATCTATTTATATCTCCACCCTTTAATTCCATGATGCAAAAGAAGGCGGCAATGATAATTTCCTTTCTCATCATAGCATCCATTTTCAGCATATCTTCTTCATCAGGAGGGGAAAGAGGGGAAAGAGTTGTGTATAAAAACATAGCTGTTTATCCTTCCATAGTTCCCGCAATAAAAGTGCTGGAATATGCCCTCAGATATGAATGGAGCATCGATGGAGTCCATTATAAATTCAATGTTACGGAAATAAACATGAGGGAGGCAATGGGGATGGGAAAGAAACCACTGAATACAGAAAACTATGATGTTCTGGTTATAGGGGCAAGCGCCAGACAGTATTTCCATGGAATGGATGCTAAATGGAAAAGAAATGTTCGCAACTTTGTCGCCAGCGGCGGGGGATATATTGGCATATGCGGAGGGGCAAATGAAGCCTCTCTTGGTATAGAAAAGCCCACAGCGTTTTTTGATAAGATAATAAATGCGGGCTCTCTTGCCATAGCAAACGTTTATGTGGATGATGACCAGCAGGAGGAATGGCAGTATTTGTATAAATCCTCAGGGCTTGAAGGAGGAGTGCCCGTGGAATGCAATTTAACAGACCATCCCATAGTGGCTATAAGTCCTGACAATCCCCGAATAATAAGATATGAAGGTGGTCCTGGCATGTATGAAGGAAATTCCACCAATCCACTGATGGGAGACATTGTTCCCATAGCAATATATGGGGAGGAGATAAGCGATAAGGCGCCCATTCATTTCTGGAAAAAGGTGAATGGAAAATGGCAGATTGTTAAGCCCATTAAAACAGATTTGAAGGGAAAATATGCCGCCATAGCCACCACATATGGAAATGGAAGAATTGTTTTGTGGGGTCCCCATCCTGAAGAACTCGCCTTTCTTGGGGGGCATGTGGAGGAATTTTTGGGGAGGAACAAATACACCCTTTACAGGAAGGATTATCTTTACAGGTGGGTGAATGGCACAGCCCAGAACTGGAGTTATAACTGGTGGATTTTGAGGAGGAGTGTTGCATGGGCGGCGGGCATTAAAGATGAACATCTTCCTCCTCTTGACGATACCATGATTTTTTTTATGAAACCCAATGTATGGCATCCTGCGGTATATATAGAGGGAAGGAGAATACTTCCTGCCCCCTGGGGAAATACAATCATAGGGAGCATGAATATAAGCGTTTATACAAATGTGAAAAGCGATGTGAAATTTTTCATGGATGGAAGGGAAATGTATGATGATTACATGCCTCCATATGAATGGCGCATGAGTTCCCGTGGAGGAAAACATATTTTGAGGGTGGAAGTGGAAAATGGGGGCAATATAGCATATGCGGAAATGATTCTATACTGTTTTCCATGAAGCAAAGCCTACTCCCTTATCTCTCCCTTCTCCACCACATTTTTCACAACTTTTTTTATTCTCTGAACAGCAATTCTCACATTCTCCAGTTTCTCCCTTGTGGAGGGAGGAACTTCTTTTAGCACCATATCAAGGAAACCTTCGGCAATACAGATTGGATTGAAAAAGTAATGGGCTGTCATCAATTTGAATTCCCTTTCCTTTTCCAGTGCCCTGTTTTTTTCTTCACTGAGAACAGATACAAGAAGGGAGACAATGAGGAGAAGCATTGATTCTATGATGACAGACAAAAATTTCTCCACTGGGTAATGCTGGACAATGCTTATAAAAATAACAAAGGATGAGATGATGATAGGGACTATCAATCCCCTTCTCCCCCACCAGAAAGTGGAAAGGGCTGCAGGAAGATAAAAGAAATGGCGATAGAATGGATAACCCTCCAATCTTATATTATATATGGATGCCAGAAATATGGAAAGAGACGTCAGGAAGGCTACAATGAGTATTTCAAGGTTTCTTTCCTCCCTCTTCTCGTCTTCATTCATGGCTATATCATTTCTACATCAAATTTAAAATAATCGATTTTTACGAGTCATTAAAATAATGGATAAAAAATTTAAACTATCCTGCAAGCATTCCCTGCACAATCAATTCCACCGCTTCTTCCTCATCCATTCCTCTTGCCATGAGAGTCTGCAACTGCTTTGTGTCCACGCTTCCTATCGCCGCCTCATGGGTGACATGTGCCTTGGGGTGGCGAACTTCCACAATGGGTATGGCGGTGGCGATGCCATCATCCTGTATAATCTCCTTGCAGTCCACATGCCCGCGGGCATAGGCGGCGGTGGCAACCATTTTGTTGTAAACCTCCGCCCTTGCTTTATTTCGGACAGCAATTCTGGAATTTAATGCTCCCCTTGCCCTTTCTCCTGTGAGGAATGCTATCTCCTTAATCCTTATTACATCGTCCCCTTTCCCGCTCACCTTGGTGGACATTTCCACAATGCTTTTCTTCCCTCCCTCCACTTCATAATTTATTTCCAGCAGTCCCACCCTGCCCTTTATCAATTCAAAATCTGTCTTGAAACGCCCTCCCTCATCAACCCTTACCTTTGCCTCTGGATAAACCTTTATCCCTCCCTCCATGGCATGTATGTGCTTTTCCATGTATTTATACTCCGCATTTTTTCCCACATGGATGGTGGCTTTCATTATATGCTTTATATCCTCCGCCTTAGGAAAAATGCAATGGGAGAGTATGGCAACGCCTGCATCATCCTGCACATCCACCTCCATGTTTATTTTCTGCAATGCCCTTTCATGGGTAATACCAAAGCACATATGCACTTCCTTTTTTATTCTCACTCCCTTCTCCACCACAACCTTCACATCCACTCCTTCCTCTCTCTCCACCGTCTCCACTTTAAGACCGGGGATGTCGTTCCTGCTTATCACCTTATTTCTATCTATCATAATATGTGCCGTTTCTTTATCTTTTAATGCATCATCTATTTCCGCCAGTTTCGCAAAATCAACATCCATCTTCATTCACCTCATTCAAATCGGGCATATTTTTATGCCTGCATGGCATACATTTTCCTTCAAAGAAGGGTATTATCTTCTCTACGCTTCCTTTATCCACAATCACCCCATTGCACATCAGGAATGCATGTTCAGCCTGTTTCAGCACAGCCAGACTGTGGGTTATCAATATCACCGTGGTGCCGTTCTCCTTCAGCATTTTTATTGCCTCAAATATTTTTTCCAGGGAGGAAATATCTATGCCGGAATCTGGCTCATCAAGCATCACAAGTTTTGGTTTCATGGCAAGAATGGAGGCAAGTTCTATTTTCTTCCTCTCTCCTCCGCTCAGCGTTTTATCCACAGCCCTCTCCGCATAATCCTCGCTCAATCCAACTTTTTGTAGAATGTCGCCAACATCAACCTTTCCCCCCGCGGAAGCCATCAGGAATTTTCTCACGCTCAGTCCTTCATAACGAGCGGGCTCCTGCCATGCGAGCGTTATACCCTTTCTTGCTCTTTCTGTAATGCTGAGCCCTTTTATTGACTCGCCATCGAACATTATATCTCCCTCTATGTTTTTGTATCCTTCCAGCCCCATTATGGTATAGGCAAGCGTAGATTTCCCAGCCCCGTTTGGTCCCACAACAGCATGGACATGCCCTTCCTGGAATGTGGCATTCAACTCCTTCAATATCCATTTCCCATTGAGTTTCAGGCTTACATTCCTCAACTCCAGTATTTCCATTCTTTCACCCTTTCATCAATCTCGCATTTATCGCCACAATCACAGCGCTCAGAGACATGAGCAATGCTCCCATGGCGGGAGATATGAGTATGCCCTTACTGTAAAGAACTCCCGTTGCCAGAGGGATGGCTATTACGTTATAACCTGTTGCCCATCCAAGATTCTGAAGCATTTTTTTGTAGGTGAGGGAACTGTATTTCATAAGGAGTGGTACATGCGATGGATTATTATCCACCAGAATAATATCCGCCGTTTCTGCTGCTATATCTGTTCCAGAGCCAATGGCTATGCCCACATCCGCCTGGGCAAGGGCGGGAGTATCGTTAACGCCGTCGCCCACCATCGCCACCATCTCTCCCTTTTCCTTCAAAACGGGCATGGATTCGCCTGTAAGCATGGATTCGTCGACACTGCTTTTCCCCTCCACCACAATACCATCGGAGGGGATTTTCTCCCCTGGTTTTATAAGTATGATGTCTCCCTTCTTTATCTCATTTATTCCCACATCCACTATATTCCCATTTCTTATAACATGAGCCTTATCTGGCATCATCCTTGCCAGTTTTTCCAGAGCCATGGAAGCACCCATCACCGACTTCATTTCAATCCAGTGCCCCAGCAGCATTATGTCTATAAGAGTTGCAAGTTCCCAGAAGAAGAATTTCCCTTTCATTCCAAAAACGACGGCAGCACTGTAAAAATAGGCAACAGAGATGGCAAGGGATATGAGGGTCATCATGCCCGGCATTGCCTTTTTCATCTCCTTTATAAATCCTCTGAGGAAGGGCATTCCGCCGTAAAAGAATACGAAGGAGGAAAGGAGGAAGAGAATATATAGGCTGCCATAGAATGAGATACTCAAATTGAGCCATTTCTGCACAGTTGGGGAAAGAATTAGAATGGGGATGGTGAAAATGAGGGAAATAAAGAATTTCTTTTTAAACTCTTCAAGCATCATTTTATGGTGATCCTGCATCTTTTTATTGCCCATTCTTCGTCTCCTCCAATTTTTTCAGCACTTCCTCCACATGCCCCTTCACCTTAACTTTTCTCCATTCATAAACTATTCTGCCTTCGGGATTTATCAAAAAAGTGCTTCTCACAACTCCATAATACTCCCTTCCATACATTTTTTTGAGGTGCCTTACACCATATTTCTCCATTACCTCATGACTTTCATCACTTAATAAAATAATCCTCAAGCCATGCCTTTCCCTGAATTTTTTATGGCTCTGCTGGCTATCGGGACTTATCCCTATAACAACGGCATCCATTTCTTCAAATCTTTTAACATTCTGGCTGAAATCCATTGCCTCCATGGTGCATCCAGTAGTGTTCTCCTTAGGGTAGAAGTAAAGAACAACCCATTTGCCTTTAAATTCATTGAGGCATATTTTTTTGCCATTCTCATCGGGAAGGCAAAAATCAATGGCTTTTTTCATCACGCCCAAAATTACGCCGTAATATTTAAATTTAATGGTCACAGAATATTCACAACTTTCATGATATTTTCAAACATCTTTTCATTTTGGAGGAAATTTATCAAAGAAAAAAATTATAAAGGACATTGTTTATTACTGTGAGGGGAATGGGGTTAACGAAACATTTTCTCCTCTTTGTTTCGCCTCCCCACCCCATTCCCCTTTATTCTTTTCCCATGGCAACCAGATAGGAAATCAATGCTTCCAGTTGAATTCTTTCATTGCTTCCTTCCACAATGCGGAACTCCACTTCTCCCATTCTGTCTATTATTTCCGCCTTTTTTAATTCTGGAATCGGGATGTCGAATATGGCGGCATGCAACCCCTTTATTATGTCCCCACCAGATAATCCCTCCTCCATGAACATTTTATCCAGAAGTTCCCTGGCATGGAGAAAGTCCCCTCTAAGTGCTATTTCTATCAGATTTCTTGCCATTTCCGGCTTGGCGACGGCAGCCATCCTGTAAACATCATCAGCATCTATCCTTTTCTTCAAACTGGCAGCCACCTGAAGGGCATTTATCGCTTTTCTCATATCCCCTGATGCCACATAAATCAGAGATTTCATTCCTTCCTCGGTTATTTCCAGCCCTTCCTTTTCTGCAATTTTTGAAATGTATCTTTTCATATCCTCCTCATTTATTGGCGAGAACCTGAATACAACACATCTTGACTGGATGGGCTCTATTATTTTACTGCTGTAATTGCATGATAAAATAAAACGGCATGTTGCTGTATATCTCTCCATTGTCCTCCTTAATGCAGCCTGGGCATCGCTTGTTAAAGAATCTGCCTCATCCAGAAAAATTATTTTGAAAGGCGCCCCTCCAATGGGTGCAGTTCTGGCAAAATTTTTTATTCTTCCCCTCACCACATCCAAGCCACGTTCATCACTGGCGTTCAATTCTTCAAAGTTTTCCCTCCATGTTTCTCCATAGAATTCCTTCGCCATGGCTATGGCGCACGTTGTTTTCCCAGTTCCCGCTGGACCGGCAAAAAGCATATGGGGTATGTTACCAGATTCAACATATGCCTTCAAACTTTTAACCACATGCTCCTGCCCCACCACCTCATCCAGCCTGGAAGGACGATACTTTTCTGTCCATATGGTTATCATTTTACCGCCCTCTTCTTTGATTCAATGGTGGCATCCTTGTCTAAGCGATGGTCTATCCTTAAATCTATGTGAATTCGTTTTGCCCCCATCTCCACCATGGCATCATGTGTCTTCTTTATTATTTCGAATATTTCATCCATATCCTCTGCTTCAATTACAGTTGACATTGCTCCAGTTTCATGTTTAAGCCCCGATTCCTCTATTATTTCTATTGCCCTCCTGACGTATTTGCTTACTGATATGCCCTCAGAAGTGGGAAATATTGCCAGTTCTGCTATAATCATGATTTTAATAAAATCAGGCTTTAAAAGTTTTGAGATGGGCATTGAGATTTCAGAAAGATATTTTCCAGGGCATAAAAATTGTTGCAATGGTTAATGCAGATTAGCCTTCATCATATAAAAGGCTAACCATTTTTGGTATA
>CAZTWM010000045.1:0-2942 GCA_964617935.1 uncultured Thermoplasmatales archaeon
TTAATGAAATGAAAAGATTCAATCAAAACTGGACAAGAAATATTACAAGGGTGTACTTCAATAAGTATATAATTGCAAATTATCTCTACGACGCTTTCAATAACGGCAAATACGCCATTAATGTCATGGGAAACTATAAAGAAGACCCCAAGAAAGGGCCCATAGAAAAATGGAGAGATATTTATCTTGAGGAGAAAAAAATGTATTTGGACAGAGAGCATACAAAACCTCTGCCCGCCCCACCCGAGAAGTTAAGGGATATTTTGTCAGCATCTGTTGGTAATGTCGCCACCTACTGGAAATTTTATGTTCCATTACAAGTTGAGATTAAAAATTTAGAAACCAAAGAAATAGTGGGAAGGAAAATCATTAAAATTTCCACTCTTGCCACATCAAGAATGCCTCTTTTGATGGAAATGTCACATTTATATGAAGAGAGTTTGAAAGGAAAGGGTGCATTTATATTAACAACTTTGCTTAGTGAGGTATATACTGAAGCGAGGGCACTGGCTCAATATGGGGGATTGAAAAAGGAGGTACCAAATATTGTTGATGATAGATGGCTTAAATACCTCACAAATGCTGTTTTGCTCATGGAACAATTTATGGTTTTCAATAGCATCGATCCTTTAACAGCAATTTATCTTCTCCTCAACATAAAAGATTTTGCTGCCAGAGGCTTCCCAGAAGAAAATGAGCTTAAAAGATTAGTAAAGGACACCTTTATGAATGCTGAGAAAAAAATGGGAAACATGTTTGCCAATATGGGAGAAAATGCCCTTCTTTCCATAAGTAATGACCCAGATATAATTAATAAATCACGGGAGAATGTCAGCAAACCTAAACCAAAGGAGGATATCAATATTACAAGGCTTGCTGAAGATTTGCTGTATGAGGTGACATATACCTATTATTATGTAAATAAAAGCAAGGATAAGTGGGAGGAAAAAGAGATGTATGAGTTTAAAGGTTATTGTTTTGAAGAAAATAAGAGAAATTGGACATATGTAGCTCCCCCTCCCTATTATTATTGTAATGATGAATATGGTGAAATAAAAAAAGATAAGTATGAAGGAAAATATGTTGAAAAAGGTGGGGTTAAATTTGTTTACAGACCACAGAATGAAAAGGAAGGATATAAAAGAAATGTAAATGAGAAAAATTTGAGTAAAAAAGCCCGTAAAAAATTGGAAGAAATAATAAATGAGACTTACAAATCCATTTTTGATATACACCAAACCCGTAACAAAATAAGACAATACTGGAAAGATGAAAATCCCATAGAAAATTCTTACTGGCAGGAGGAGATTTCATCAGGTGAATGGGCTTTCCATAATGCAACTCCGTTATCAAAAAAAGTAGTAAAGAATGGAGATGTAATCAGAACTTTTCCATATAGCGAAAAATGGAAAGTAACATGGTATAAAACACATACCTTTGTTCATAAAGAGAAAAAACCCATTATAAACATAAGCGGAGTAATAATTGGCTGGAAATGGGAGGTTACAGATCAAAAAGATTTCGTAGAAGTTAAAGAAGAAGAAGTAAATATCAAAATAAATTCGCATCATTTAAATGATGTAAATGGTTTATTTAACATCACAAACATTAAACTTTATTTAAAAAATAACGGTGGGGAAGAATCACATTTTAGAATAGATTATAACCTTTACAATATTTCAAGAGATTTTGTTAAATATTTTGTAGATGATATAAGAACTCCATTATTAAAAAATGAAACATATCAAAAAGTTGTGCTCTACAAAAATGGTACTGGGGCATGGTATGCCATGAAATGGTTATATGGAATAAGAGGAGAGGTTGCAAATGCGCTGAAAGAAATATTTGGAAAAATAAAGAAGGATAATATAAATGCGAGTATTACTGAAGATTATGAATATAGTAAAAAAGATTATGGTGATACAATACAAAATCATGTTTCTCAATTGAAAGAAAAATTCAAGAAAAAAGTAAAAGATTACATCGATGATGAAAGATATAGAGATGGAAATAGATACGTTAGTTGTGGAGCAAGAGTTATTGCCAAAATGAGAGCATGGTATGTAAATACTTTATGGGAAATGTTAAATCAATCCCAAAAGAAATTAAAAGAAAGTGTTTCAGATAATGTAACAAAGGCTTTGAAAGGGAAAAAACTGAATTCAAATTTGATGAAAAATAGAGATGATGCAAAAAAGGAGGCGGAGGCGTCAGGCTTGGACGCAAGCAGTTTGCCTGCCCTGCAATTTGGTTTGAGTATGCCACTAAAAGATAATAATTTCAAAATTAGAGAATGGGTTGGTTTTTCCATAAATCAAGAACCGGATTATTTTGATTATAAAGAATCAAAAGAAAAGGGATTGTATAGTTTTAAAGTACAAAATATATGCTTGTTCGGTCCAACAGGCTTGCCAATTCTTCCCACGCCCATAACTCCATGGGTAATAACAGTAAATGCTTGGTATATACATGTGGAAGGAAATTACAGAAAATTTGAGGTTACGGACACAATTGGTGAAATGCTACCAAATATACTTTTTGGAAATTCAGAGGTGAAATTTGTAAGAACCTCTCTGGAAGTTTTTGACCCAGAAACTGGAAAAAAGATAGGCGAAAACACTCCAATTACTTTTTATATCGACACAGTAAATGTTGCCATTGTACCTCCTGGATTTATGGGAGATATGGATATTTACAGTTATACAAAAGAAATAGAGGGAGAAGGAAAAGGAGTAAATGAGGTGAAAAAATGAAAAGTTTGTTGATCTGGTTTGTGGTGTTTTTTGCGCTTTTGGGAATAACGCAGGGGACATCGGCATGGGAGTGCGATTACGGAGAAGTAAAAGCATGGGTAAAATTTCAGGGAGATAATGAATGGAGAGAGGCACCTGTGGAGGACGTTACTTTAAAAGTACATGAACCCTTTGAAGTTAAAATAGAAG